>JBFYQB010000344.1:0-4396 GCA_041302955.1 Flavobacteriales bacterium | reverse complement strand
ACTTGCTCTGGCGCTCCGCTGGAAATGACCATGAACTACATGGACTATACGGACGATGCCTGCATGTACATGTTCAGCTCAGGCCAGTCATCGCGGATGAATGCGCTGTTCGCTCCGGGTGGGGCGCGTTATGGACTGCTCAGCTCTAACGGCTGTGGCGGAGGTGTAGACCCAGAGCCCACCACCTGTGGCGTTCCTTCTGGTCTCAGTGTTGCATCCATCACTTCTTCCTCTGCCGTCATCAGCTGGGCAGCTGTCAGTGGTGCAGTGTCTTATGATGTGCAGTATCGTATTGCTGGAGGCGCTTGGTCGCAGGGCAATGTGACAGGTACTTCGGCCAACTTCACTGGTCTTGTTGCCGGCACACTGTACGAATGGGCCGTGCGCACCAATTGCACGGGTGGTAGCAGTGCGTTTTCTTCCACTTCTTCGTTCACAACCTCGGCAGCAACTGCTTGTACGAACGATGCTTATGAGACGAACGAAACCCTTGCTGCGGCCAAGACCCTTTCGGTGAATACGACCTACTCGGCCATGAAGATCTGTCCGAGCGATGTGGATTGGTTCAAATTCAGCAGTACCAGTTCACAGCGCAAAGTGCGTGTGCGTATCTACAACCTTCCTGCAGATTACGATCTTGAGCTTTACAGCGCAAACGGAACACTGCTTGGAACGAGTGCCAACGGTGGCACCACCAACGAAGGCATTTTTTATAACGCCTCAGGCACTGGCACCTACTATGTGAAGGTCATCGGTTACAATGGTGCATCCAGCAACACAGCATACACCATCCGCTGCGAGCGCCAGAAGAACAACTACACGTCCACTGGCAGGCTTGATGGAGAAGAGAGCGGAGAATTGCTGAGCGGGAGTTTCGGGTTCACAGCTTATCCGAATCCTGTCAGCAGCAACCTGACGCTTCAATTTGCCGGAGGCATCAGCGATATTGTCGTCATCAATCTCTATGATATGAGCGGCCGTATGGTGACCACCACCACTAGCCCTTACGGAGAGGATGGTGTGACGGTGAACATCAGTACTGCCGACCTGCGTTCCGGTCTGTATCTTATTGAGGCCATAGCTGGAGAAGAACGTATCACACAGCGTATTGTAAGGGAATAATAAGCCATTCATAAAGAGCAGAGGGGCTGTTTTCCATTGGGGGCAGCCCCTTTTTCATTTCAGCATAGCATGTTGCGATTTGTCACTACGTTGGAATATTAACCTTTCTGCACCCCGACCATTGTACATCGGGGGAAACGCTACTTTCGGGCGAACTTCCCGACCATGAAGCAACTGACCATAGTTCGGCATGCCAAATCGAGCTGGGACCTGCCCGAAATGGAGGATTTCTATCGCCCTCTCAACCCTCGCGGGGTGAAGAATGCCTTTGCAATGGGCGATGCCTTGGCGGTCCGAGGCGTGTTTCCCGATCTGATAGTCACCAGTCCGGCAGTGCGCGCCATAAATACGGCCATCATCATTGCCCGCAAATTGGATTTCCCACAGCAACGCATCGAATCGAACGACCGCATCTATGAGGCTTCGGTGGAAGCGCTTTTTCAGCTCATGGCCAATGTTCCCGACAGCAACGGCCATCTGATGCTGGTGGGCCATAATCCATCGCTCACCATGCTTATCAATCGGATGCAGAAGAAACCGCTTGACAACTTGCCCACTTGCGGTGTGTATCATCTGGAACTGGACATGGCCTCGTGGGCGGATGTGTGTCAGGCCAAGGGCAAGACTTCGTTCGCCCTGTTCCCAAAAGACCTAAAGAGTTGATGTTGCGAAAAGCCATCCTGGGTGATGAATGCAAGGACTGCGCTGATTCGAGCATTTTTAATTCCTCATTTTTAATTTTTAATTGATTGTCATGACCGACTATCAGAAACGATATACAAGCCGCGAGCTGAGCTGGTTGGCGTTCAACCAACGGGTGTTGCAGGAGGCCGAGGATCCGAGCGTACCAATCATCGAGCGGTTGAAATTCCTTGGGATCTACTCGAGCAACAGAGATGAGTTCTTCCGTGTCCGCGTGGCATCGCTCAAGCGCATGATAGACCTGAAGAAAGAGGCCATGGACATTTTCCTTGGGCTGCCCAAGGCAGTTCTGGCGCAGGTGGACAAGGAGGTGGTAAGCCAGCAGAAACAGTTCGACCGCATCTACACAGGTCTGCTTGCGGAGTTGCGCGGCCATCAGATCCACGTGTTGAACGAAACACAGCTGAGTCCCGATCAGGAGGCGTTTGTAAAGGACTATTTCATTGATGAGGTGCGGCCTACGCTGGTGCCGATAATGCTCGATCTGGCACCCAAGTTCCCCTATCTGCGCGATAAGTCAGTGTATCTCTTGGTGCGACTTACAGCCAGCAAAGGCAAGCATCAACCACGTTACAGCCTCATTGAGCTGCCTACCTCGGTGCTGCCCCGCTTTGTGGTGCTGCCCAAGGAAGGCGACAAGAACTTCATCATATTGCTCGATGATGTTATCCGGTTCTCGTTGGGCAACATTTTCGGAGCATCGCACTACGACACTTTTGAGGCCTATAACATCAAGCTCACCCGCGATGCGGAACTGAGCTTTGACACCGATCTGTCGCTCAGTTTTGTGGAGAAGATGGAAAAGAGCATCCAACAGCGCAAGAAGGGAATCCCGGTGCGTTTTGTCTATGATGCCAAGATGCCGCAGGAAATGCTGCAGATGCTGATGCATGCCATGAAGATCACGGCTTCGAGCAGCCTGATACCGGGCGGTCGCTACCATAATTTCAAAGATTTTATGGGTTTTCCGAACGTAGGCGGCAAGCGCACGCGTTTTGCAAAACTGAAGCAACTGCCTCATCCCGATCTGCCACAGGGCGGCAGCGTGATGAAGGTGCTGGCCAAAAAGGATGTGCTGCTGTGCTATCCCTACCATTCGTTCTATCCGGTGCTCGATCTGCTGCGCGAAGCGGCCATCGACCCCAAGGTCACAGAGATCAAGATAACGCTCTATCGTGCGGCCAAGCGGAGCAAGATCGTCAACGCGTTGATCAACGCCATCCGCAACGGCAAGAAGGTGACGGCCGTGGTAGAGCTCCAAGCACGGTTTGACGAGGAGGCCAACGTCTATTGGTCGAAGCAATTGCAGGACGAGGGCGCCACGGTCATTTTCGGTGTGCCGGGATTGAAGGTGCACAGCAAGCTGCTGTTGGTGAAACGCATTGAGGGCAAGCAGACGGTGAACTATGCGCGTATCGGTACGGGCAACTTCAATGAGGACACCGCCAAGGTCTATAGCGACCACAGCCTGTTCACTTCCGATGTGCGCCTTACCAGCGAAGTGGCCACCATGTTCCGCTTCTTCGAACGCAATTTTGAGGTGGGTGAATACCGCCATCTGTTGGTGTCGCCATTCTTCATGCGCAACCACATCACCGCGCTGATCGATAAGGAGATCGCTTTAGCTCATGCTGGACTCAAAGCCTATTTCGTCCTGAAACTCAACAACCTTGTGGACCGCGAACTGATAGACAAGATCTATGAGGCCAGCGCTGCAGGTGTCAAAGTGCAGCTCATTGTGCGCGGCATGTGCTCATTGAAAGCAGGTGTGCCTGACCTGAGCGAAAACGTCACGGCCATCAGCATCGTAGGCCGCTTCTTGGAACACAGCCGCATTCTGATCTTTGGCAATGGAGGCGATGAGCAGATCTTCATCACCTCGGCCGACCTGATGTCGCGCAACTTGGATGGCCGCAGCGAAGTGGCCTGCCCCATCTACGACCCCGAGATAAAGAAACAGGTGCGCAAGATGATAGACCTGCAATTGAAGGACAACGTCAAGGCGCGCATCCTCGACCCCGACCGAAGGAATGCCTATCTTGCGACCAAAGGGCCAAAAGTGGAAAGCCACAAGGCGCTCTATGAGTTTTACAGAGAATTGAGCGAGAAAGCAGCACATTGAAATTCGGAGCGATAGACATAGGGTCGAATGCAGTACGCCTGCTGATCACCAACGTATTTGAAACAGACAACGGCCCCATTTTCCGTAAGTCAGAGCTGATCCGTGTGCCCGTAAGGCTGGGCGAGGATGTGTTCTCCAAGGGCCACATCGCTCCTCATCTGGCCGATAAATTGACCGACACGATGCACGCTTTCAAGCTGCTGATCGGTGTGCATGATTGTGTGTCCTATCGCGCCTGCGCCACTTCGGCCATGCGCAATGCCACCAACAGTGAGGAACTCGTGGAGCGCATTCACGACCTTACGGGTATCGACATTGAGGTGATCCATGGCAAGACCGAGGCCGACATCATCTTTTCCAACCACGTGGAAGAGAAGCTGCACAAGGACCGCAGCTACCTCTATATTGATGTGGGCGGTGGCAGCACCGAGCTCACCCTTTTCAGCGACA
>JBFYQB010000343.1:0-6151 GCA_041302955.1 Flavobacteriales bacterium | reverse complement strand
TCATAAAGCGGCTGTAGATACGGGTCGAGCTTCTCCTTCATATCACCGGGAAGAAAACCGATGCTCTCCCCTGCCTCCACTGCCGGACGGGTGAGGATGATGCGTTTCACCTCCTTGCGTTTCCATGCACGGACGGCCAATGCCACAGCCGTGTAGGTCTTGCCACTACCTGCCGGCCCGATGACGAACACCATGTCGGTCTCGTTCACCGCGGCCACAATTTTGAGCTGGTTGGCGGTCTTGGCCTTCACCAGATTGCCGCCCGGCCCGAACACCAGCACATCGTCCTTGCCTGTGCCCGTGGCCTCGATGGCCCCATCGCTCAGAATGCGGTCAATCTCGGTCTGCGCCAAGCTGCCATATTCCTCAATATGCTCCAGCATTTCCTTGAAACGCGCGCTGAACTCCAACACCGAAACATCGTCTCCGATCACTTTCACCTCCTCGCCCCGCGCAATGATCTTCAGCTTGGGGAAATGCTTGGTGATGGTCTTCATATTGCGGTCGTTCACCCCAAAGATGTCGAGGGGCGAAGTGCTACCGATGCTGATGGTTTTTTCTCTTGTCAATAGAGATAGGATGTGGGATGTGGCCTCATGCAGCGAGGCAATATGGTTAGTTTTGATGCCACGGCAAAGTAACGTCAGAAAGCCAATTGCCTGCATGGATTTTCATCACCGTTTACGAACAGTTTCGGCAGATCGTACTGAGAAAATTGAAAATCGACCCTTGTTAATTGCTCATTGTTAATTGCCAATTGTAGTTCATGCCCCTCATCACCCTCACCAGCGACATGGGAACCACAGACCACTATGTGGCCGTGGTGAAGGCGGCCATCTACAGGCATCTGCCCGAGGCCGTGGTGGTGGACATCAGCCATCATGTCCGCGCGTTCGATGTGGCCCATGCCGCGTTGTTGCTGCGCGCCAGTTTCAAGGATTTCCCGAAAGGCACAGTGCATGTGATAGGCGTGCAGCCCGATAAATTGGCCGTTGCTGACCACTTGGCCGTCTTCCATTCGGGGCACTATTTCATCGGGGCCGACAACGGCATCTTCCCACTCATCTTCGATGGCGATGCGCAGAAGGCCGTGAACCTCGACCATGTGGCCAGCAATGTGGGCGAGACCTCATTCCCGATGCGCGACATATTCACCATGGCCGCCTGCCACATTGCCAAAGGCGGTTCGATGGATGTGCTGGGCAAGCCTTCGGCCATCCGCAACCACAGCACATTGTTCCAACCCGTGGTGCTTGAGAATGCCATCCGGGGCGTGGCCGTGCATATCGACACCTACGGGAATGTGATCACCAACATAGACCGCACGCTCTTTGACGGAGTGAGGCGCGGGCGGACGTTCGAGATACGCTTCCGCAAGGACAGACAGCGCGCGCGAAAACTCTGCCTCCATTATTCGGATGTGGAATATGCCGAAGTGGCTGTCCTTTTCGGCTCATCCGGCTTTCTGGAGATAGCGATCAATGGTGCCAATGCCTCTCAATTGCTGGGCATCAAACCTGAGGATATTGTTTCGGTGGAGTTCGCTTAGCACATCATCTCAGCTGCTGCATTCTGTATGCATCAAGCTTGATGAAGATGAACAGCAACATAGTGAAACCGATGAGCGATGAACCACCATAGCTGAAGAACGGAAGTGGAATGCCGATGACGGGCACAAGGCCAATGGTCATGCCGATATTGATGACCAGATGGAAAAAGAACACACAGGCCACGCCATAACCGAATATTCTACTGAATGCGGATCGCTGACGCTCTGCGATGTAAAGCATTCGGACAATAAGCAAGGTAAATAGTCCGATGACCACCAGACTGCCCACAAATCCCCATTCCTCGCCAACGGTACAAAAGATGAAGTCGGTGGCCTGTTCGGGTACGAAATCATATTTGGTCTGAGTTCCCTGCAAGAACCCTTTGCCAAAAAATCCACCCGAGCCAATGGCTATCTTGCTTTGATTCACATTGTATCCAGCCCCTTTGGGGTCGTCCTCGGTGCCAAGCAACACACTGATACGGATGCGCTGATGCGGTTCGAGCACGTTGTTGAACACATGATCGACACTATAGACCACGCCCATCAACGCGACCAAAGCAGCGAGGATTATCATGAAATTGCGCAATGATCGTTTGCGCTGCATGAAGAATGCAATACCTGCCACCACAGCAAGTACTATCCAAATTGCCTGCGTCCCGAAAAGCAACGTGAGAATAAACAGCACTGCGATAGCCACTCCGAACAACAGGAAATTGCCTGACAATCCTTCGCGGTACATTACCAAGGTGAAGGCCGAGAACACCAATGCCGACCCAGTATCGTTCTGAAGTAAGATGAGACCCATCGGAAGTATCATGATGAGCGTTGCGATCAATTTGGTCTTGAAGGCCTCCATCCTTATGCCCAATGTGCTGAGATATTGCGCCATGGCCAATGCCGTGGCCGCTTTTGAAAATTCTGAGGGCTGTAGCTTGAACGAACCGATGTCCAACCATGCACGGGCACCACTTACATCTCTGGCCAAAAAGATGACCACAACGAGCAATGCCATGTTCAGTATATAGATAGGCCAAGCGAAAGTGGAATAGAATTTACCGTCCACCAGCATGATGAGCAGACCGATGAATATTGACACGCCTATCCAGATGACCTGTGCGCCATAACGCTGTGTGGTATCAAAGATGCTCTGATGTTCATCGTTGTAGACCGCTGCATAGATATTGATCCACCCCAGCAGCACAAGCACCACATATAGCGCCACGAGCATCCAGTCGATATTCGCAAATATGCCTTGCTGCTCTCTCATGGCCGCACCGGTTGTTTTATCAGCTTCAACGAGTCGGTCTTTGCCTGCGGGATAGGTGGCTCAAGAAGAGCCGCCTCCAATATGGTCTGCTCGAAAGCAGGCCTCGATATCGTATCGCGCAGGTATTTTTCCACGAGCAAACTGGCAATTGGCGCGGCATACTTGCTTCCTCCTCCCCCATTCTCAACAAAAACGGCCAGCGCTATCTTAGGGTCATCCTTAGGGGCAAAACAGATGAATATGGAGTGGTCTTCTCCATGTGGGTTCTGCGCTGTACCCGTCTTTCCGCACATTTCAAGCGAATCGAGACGACTGCGGTATCCTGTTCCTCCTGGCTTGAACACCATGTTCATTCCCTCTACCACCACTTCAAAATATTTATGGTCGATGGTCGTGTACTGCTTTTCAAAAAACCGCTTGGGCAAGGTATCGCCTTCCACTTCTTTCACAAGATGAGGAGGCACCCAAAACCCTCTATTGGCGATGGCCGCGGTCATATTGGCCAATTGAAGTGGCGTTGCGCCCATATCGCCCTGTCCGATGCCCATCGAAATGATGGTGAGCGATTTCCACTTGTTCACCCCGTGATAACGGTCAAAATAGGCGTTTGGCGGAATGATGCCTTTCTTGTCCACCGGCAGGTCGGTGTTGTAATGCACACCAAGCCCAAAACTCAGCACATGGTCGCGCCATATCTTGTAGCCTTCCCATGGTTTTCCCGTGTGATCGATGATGTTGCGGAACACTGTGCCATAGTAGGCATTGCACGAGTTCTGAATGGACTGTCGCAGGTTCAGTGGGCTTGGATGCTCGTGACACCCCATTCGGAAGTTGCCCGAACGATACCCTCCGCGACACCCTATGGTCGTGGAAGAATCCAAAACGCCCACTTGCTGCCCTATCAAGGCATTGACCACTTTGAATGTTGAACCGGGAGGATTGGTCTCACTCATCAATGCCCGGTTGAACAACGGTTTCAGCGGATCGCGGTTCAGTTTGGCATAGTTTGCCGAGCGCACGCGGCCTACCAGAAGATTGGGGTCGTAAGAAGGTGTGCTCAACAGCGCAAGTATTTCGCCTGTTGATGGTTCGATGGCCACAATAGCGCCAGCCTTGTTCTGCATGAGCAGTTCGGCATACTCCTGAAGGTCAGCATCAATGGTGCATATCACCCGCTTGCCGGCAACAGCCAAGGTGTCGTAGCGCCCCTCCTTGTAACTTCCCTTGGTACGGTTGTGCACATCGACCATCACCACCTTCACTCCCTTTACTCCGCGAAGGGCATATTCATACGACTTTTCGAGTCCGGCAATGCCGATATAATCCCCAGAACGGTAGTACGGGTTAGCATCAACCATACGTTGGTTCACCTCGCCAACATAGCCCATAAGGTGGCCTGCTATGGGACGTGGATATTTGCGAAGCGTTCGCAGCTGCACGAAAAAGCCCTCAAAAGCGTGCATCTTCTCCTGCAGTTCGGCATAGGTCTCCACACTGACCTGCTTCTCAAAAATGCTTGCCTTGCGGTAGGAATGGTCCTTTGCTTTTTGCAGCTTGGCTATGAAATCCTCTTTGGTGATGCCGAGAATGTCGCACAGCGCCATTGTATCCACATTCTTCACCTGCCGCGGCACCACCATAAGGTCGTAGGCCGCTTCGTTGTAGACCAACAGGTCGCCATCACGGTCATATATCAGGCCTCGGGCGGGATATTGCGTTTCGTAGCGCAGCACATTGTTATCGGCAGAGAGGCGATAACTGTCATCAATGACCTGGATATAGAACAGCCTGATGAGAAATACCACAGCAATGACCACCGTGATGATGATCATCACGTACATGCGATCGGCATATTTGCCTTGGCCTTGGCTCATTTTCTACGCTTGTCCGGTGCCAATATCAGCTCCAGCAGCATGATGATGCCCAACGAGAACGCTCCACTCAGTATCACCTTCAGCAGCGTATAGAAGAAATCGACAAAGCGGAAAACCTCGGTGAAGAAGAGCACTGAATGATGGATCAGGATCATCAGCGCTGCATAGCCAAGGAACCATCCCAATCCAAAAAGCCGGACATGGGGCACGGCATGCAGCTCAAATCCATCTCGGGGTGACTGCGCTTTGAGCAGAAATGGGCGATAGAATGCAATGAGCGTGCAGGCCGAAGCGTGTATTCCTCCAGTGCCGCTGAAAAGGTCCATGGTAAGTCCGAGCGCAAACCCTAAGAAGAGCAGGCTAAGCCTTCCCGTATTGACCGGCAATAGCAGGATGAAATACATGTAGGGATATGGATTCACGAATGATCCAAGGCCCACATTGTCAAGCAGCAGCACCTGTAGCAGCACGAGTGCCACAAAGCGAAACACATATTTGGGCAGTTCATTCATCTTCCACTATTATCTCTGCCTCCAACTGTTCCTGTTCGAGCTTCATCCTATTGCCGACCACATATACCATGCGTAGCGTGCGTGGATCTGCATTCAAGGTCACTTCAATATCATGGAAATTCTCGCCTTGACGCAATTCGAAGCGGGTCACTTTGCCTATGGGAAGCCCTTCGGGGAACATGCCCGAGAATCCAGATGTCTCCACCTCCATGCCCACTTCAAGCACCACGTGGTTAGGAATATCATGCAGTTGCAGCACCATAGGGTCGCGACCATCCCAACGCAAGGCACCATAATAGCCTGCACCCTTGAGCCGTGCGCTGATGCTCGATTTGCGATGCAGAAGCGGAAGCACCACCGAATAATTGGGCGAAACATCCTTGACGATGCCCACCACACAATTGGACGAGATAACGGCCTGGCCCGACCTTATGCCTTGAATTGTGCCCTTATCAAGCGTGATGTAGTTGTTCTGTTTGTTGACCGTGCTGCGCACTATCCTTGCGGGCACATAGGTGAATTGCTCCTGATAGACCGTGTCGACCACCGTGATGAAGCTGTCTGTGCTGGCATATTGCGACTGCCACAGCAACTCGCGCAGTTGGCTGTTCTCCTCGGCCAACAGTTGATTGGTACGCTTCAGCTGCAAATACTCTGTGACCGTGCTATTGAACTCATACACCATGCCCGCAACAACATTGGAGGCGGTGAACATGCTTGCCGAGTGAAAAGAACTGTTGCGAAAAGTAAGCGTGATGGCTGCGGTCTGCAAGAGCAGGAAGATGAAGAACACATGGTTCCTGACAACAAATAGCAGGATGTTCTTCATGCGGTGATCGTAGTATGCTTATGTAGAGCGGGTCTTCAAATTTACTGCCACCAAGGCGCATCCGTTCATAGGGAAAGCCCATCTTTCAGCATGTGAATGTTAGTATCTGTGGCAGAT
>JBFYQB010000342.1:0-6538 GCA_041302955.1 Flavobacteriales bacterium | reverse complement strand
GGCTTCACCACAGCCCCTATCTTCCTGTCAAATGATGACAACTGCCTCCTAAATAATGGCAACCACCTGCCTCCGAATGTCAAGTGTCTACTGCCGAATGCCAATAAATATCCTGAAGAATAATATGCTCAGGTCTCGATTCCTGACCCCCTAAAACGCCACGGCAAAACCACCAATGCCTTGAGGCACCAGCGTTCATTGTATCCTTTAAACTACAATGGGGTGGATCAGCCCATCACCTCTTCCAGCACATGGTGCGACCGTATCTCGCGCATACCATCAACATGGAATCGGTAATAGTCCACAAGCGCCTGCAGCAGTTCCCTGCGGTGAGCATTGCTCATCTGCACCTGCCAATGCTGCCCCATCGGCACGGTAAGTATGTGCACCAGGGCATCGCGCACCGGCCCGCCTATGCAGTAAGGATGAACAGGCGGATACGCACAGAACTCGCCTTCGCGCAGGTCGAACCATGGATGGTCGTCCTCATGGTCGAACGAGGGATGGCAGCCCATGAACCGTGAGAATTCGATAAGGAACTTGAGATGCAGGTTTGAGCACGCATGCTCCTCCCGGTCCAGCAGTAGGATAGTGTCATATAGGAAGGCGAACAGCGCCATATCTGGCGTTTCCTCTTGCAATGAGCGGCCTGCCACCTCGGCCATGAAGATGGCGATGGACGATTTCACCGTGTCAAATGGGGTGGAATGCAGCATCTCGGCCCGTTCAAACATCCGCGGTATGCGCAGTCCCTGCCGGTCATCATTGCTGTAGGATACCGTGACCAGCGTCAGTGGCTGCAACAGCACCATCCTGCTCATGGCGCTGCGCCCTTTGCCCACGCGTACCATGAACGATTTCTGTCCGCTCTGTTCGGTGTATACGCGCACAATAAAACTGCTGTCTGAATAGCGCAGGGCGCTCAGCACAATGCCGCGCGAATCGATGAGCATCGGCTACTGGACGAAGAGGATCTTGGTGACGAACGTCTCGTTGCCTTCGTCATCCGAGGCAAATACAAGATACACCCCTGTTTTGGCGCGGTTGCCGTTCAGGCTCCTTCCGTCCCAGATGGCCTGTCCGCCTTCGGCCCGCGTTGCATACACCGTGCGGCCGTCCGCATCTGTGATCTTCACATCTGCATCGCGCACCAGCCCTTTGATGGCAATAGGCCCTTCATGGTCGTGACGCACCGGGTTGGGATAGGCATACACCTGCGTTCCTTCAAACTCAGACACGCCATACGTGGCCGTGCCCCTGTACGACAGCAGTCCCTCGGCCGTGCCTATGTACACCTCGCCACTCAGTTGGTCTATACCGATGGAAGTTATCGTGTTGCTGAATAGCGGACTGTTGTCCTTCGTGAACCGCAATATCTGCTCTGTGCCATCTGCCGACATCAGGAACACCCCCGCACTCTCAGTGCCTATCCATTTGCGGTTGGCTCCGTCCACCTGTATCGTGGTCACGCGTTCGTTCTCCAGCAGATACTGTGTGTAGCCGTCCTGCGTCACCAATATGCGCTGCGAATCGAAATTGTTCCCGCTGAAAACACTCTGGGGCGAGAAGAACACCGAGATGCCATTGTCCGTGCCCACCCATACCTGACCGTTGAGGTCTGTGGTCACACAAGTGGTGGTGGTGCTCGCCATGTTGCCGTTGCCAGCACTTTGACTCAGCCGCTTGGCCTGATCGTCCGCCTTGTTGGACAGCGTTCCGCCATCGTTGAACACCAAGAGGCCTGCCCCACGCGGAAGCACAACCCATTTCTGGCCGATGTCGTCAATGGTGATGTCGCCCAGCGTGATGTTGCTTATCACATTGAAGTTGAAACTGTGCCACGTCCCATCGCCCGCCTTGGCATAGAGCAACTGACCCGATTCTGCACCGCTCACCCACAGTGTCCTGTCCCGCTGCATTGCCAAGCCCGATATCAGTATGCGGTCCGTAGTGCCTGCCACAGGCTGCAGGGTGCTATTGCTCGTGTCATACAGCGTTACGAATTCATCGTCATAGTATTCCACCAGTCCACCGCCCCACGAGGCCGCATACACCCTGCGGCTGTCGAACGGATCGGCCAGCACGCGCACATAATCCCTCAGCGCGCTTGTTTCCGAATTGGCAAAAACACCAACATTCCTCCATTGTCCATCCTTGAAACTATAGTAGCCGTTCGGGTCATACTGGCTTGCCAGCGAAGCGGTGAATCCACCCGAAGCCACATAGCATCTGTTGTCCCAGATGCTGATGCCGAACGAGGTGGTGTTGCCCGGGCCGTTCACCGTGATCTCCTGCACCGAGAAATCGAGCCCGTAGCGGATGAGCCCATGCGACCGGTCGGCAATCCAGAGTGTGCCGTTGTTCTCAACAGTGGCATGATTGGGGCGGGCATACTGGCCCGAATAGTATTCGTAAACCAAGCGCGTCCGCTCGAGCGATGTGTTGTATTCAAAGGTGCTGCCATCGCGTATCACCAACATGCGGTCGGCAGAATGCTCCAGATTGCGTAGGCGGTCGGTATAGGTCGTATCCACATAGAACCACTGGTCGTTGGTCCTGAAATAAAGGGTGTCGCGCGGGGTATCGGTCAGGTTCACATACAGCCTGCCGTTGAAATAGGTAGTGGCGTTATAGTGGCCTGTAGGCAGGCCGTTGACCAGTTGCCAGTTGGCAAAGTCAGAAAGGTTGACCCCGCTTTTAGGTGCGCTTAGCACACCATTCTCTGTGGCGGCATACAGTTCTGTGGCAGAGCTCGAAATGTCAAACACATTAGAGGCCGCCCCCATCTGACCGATGTAATAGGTCTCTTTCACCTCGTTCTTCGTGATGTCGAGCACCACGATGCCGAATCCGCAGGCCAGATAGGCGTAGTCTCCGTCCAGATGGATATTGTTAATGCTCTTGTTGCCCAGTATCTGCTTGTCGCGGATGTCGGGTATGTTGATAATGGTGTTGTTCTGTATCAGGTCGATGTTGGTGTTCCTGTAGGCAACCACCAAGGTGTTGTTCTCCTTGCTGTAGGCGATGGCCGAGTAGCCCACATCCGACATGCCCGATACCTTCGACAGCCGCGTCACATCGCCACTTGCCTTCGCATAGCTGATAAGTCCGTCCTCACCGGCATAATAGATAAGGTCGCCTGCATCGGCCACCATCAGGCCATTGTTGTACGGCAGATGATCGCGCCATTGGCCCACTGCTATCTGTGCGCTGAGCGGTATGTGGATCACAATGATAAGAAGCAGGGAGAGGAGCGTATGCGGCATGCAACAGGTAAGGATCAGTAGCAGGGTAAAAGTAGGATTCGCAGATGTACTAACGGAAAAACACGGAGATTATTGCCAATATCCAAAAAGAAATCAGTGAAGGCCATAAACAAGGATCCCCGTGACGATTGCTCGCCACAGGGATCTGCAAGTTCTTTCAGCACAAAGCTCAGTTCACAACAATGCGCTGGGCAGTGAATGCATTGCCATTGCTGACACGTAGCATGTAAACGCCTTTGGCATTGCCGCCAAGGTCTATAGTGCTATTGCCATTGATGGCTGTGGTAAGCACATTCTCACCCATCACGTTGAACACCTCTACAGTGAGACGCTCAAGTTGCGTGGTGCGGATGTTCACAATGCCGTTGGATGGATTCGGATACATGCTCACGCCTTCGAGTGCCGTAACATCACCGATAGCGTTCGGATTCTCCAACATCAGACGTATGGCCATGGCATTGCCGTTGGTGTATACGTTATCGTCAGGAATGTAGATCATGCTGGCCAATGCCGGCTGTGGCACAGTAAGGTCGTTCACCACGCGGATCGGTGATACGCTGTCGTTGCTGAAAAGCTCCAGACCAGCATAGTATCCACCAGCAGGAAGCGACACCGCCTCGCTGAAAAGAATGCGTACAAATCCGGCATCGATATCTGCCTGGGTCACATCGGCAATATCGCTTTCTGCGATGGCATTGGTCACTACGCCTGCGCGCACATCCACCGAATCATGCAGTGCTGCGATGACCGCACCACCAGGCAGCGTTGTTGAAGTGATCAGGAATTCAATGCCGTAAACATCCAGTTCCTGCGCCACCTCATAGTAAGAGAACACCATGAGTCCGTCTGCACCATCGGTGAAACTGTTGGTGCCGATAGAACCCAGCGCCTGATACCCGTCAGGATGGATACCGATACCGTCCAAGCTGTACACCTCATCAATGACCTCGAAATTGCGCAGATGGTTGTTGTTCGAGAAGTACGAACCATCCTGTTCCTGCGAAGAAGTCACTGTGGCAATGGACCTGTACAGGCCATTCTCCAATGCTGGGATGTTCACTTCCATTTCAAGGGTCACAGTGTCGGCAGATGCAAGGGTGGTGGCAGCACCAGCGTAGTTGAACACCACTTCGTCATTCGCATTCAGCACTTCCAGGTCCAGGGCAATATCAGATTGCACATCATAGCCGAAATTGTACACCTGACCACCTACCAGCATGGTAGGATTGAGTTGCGAAGATGGGATGCGTCCATACTCCTCACCATTGCCGGTATGCGAAAGGAACGAAGTGCTGAGCACCACATCGTTTGCAGGCTGCTCGATGATGGCTGCATCATCCACGAACCAAGAATAGCCATAGGTGCCTGTCCAATGAAAACGCACCCATACTTGCGATTGGCCTCCTGCTGCTGCAGAAATGTTGATGCGCACCAAGGTCGGATTGTTTATCACTGCCTGCACCTCCATGCCCGGCCACGCTTTGAAAACGTTGGGGAGCGCAGTGATGTCTGTTGTCGGGGTCAGTTCCGGCCAGTCGGTGTTGTTCGTACTTACTACCACGTAGCACTCTTCATCGGTCCATTTGCGGTAGAAGCTCTCGAACTGAAACACCACGTTGTTCACAGCGCTCAGATCCACGGGCTGGGCCATGGTCATGTAGCTGCTTTCGGTCTGCGATTGGTTGGCAAAACCATCCGAATCGAGCATCGCATAGCCGTTGGAAGATGTGGTGCTTTCAATCGGAGCAGTCGGATAGGTCCCTGTGTTCACCAGTCCGATACCGATCTGCCAATCCAATGCAGGTGCACTGGCAGCATGCTCAATGACCCATGTGCTGGCATCCGAAAAATCATCAGACCAGATCGGGCTTACACCACCACGTTCCGATTGGAATGTGTGCGGTTGGGCATCAAGAGTTGGTTTTACACGCTGGCTGAGTGGCATCTGCGATTTGCTCTGCGCGATCGCACCAGTGCCCAACGCGAGTAGCGATAGAACTGACAAGTAGAATTTGTTCATGATGATGGTTAAGTGTGGATGAATTTATTCACCCACAAAAAACGTTAAAAAATCATAAACAGGCTTGGAAGAAATGCCCCGTCAGTCTGCAATAAGACCGAGAATGGCTGATTTAGGCCAATTCGTACTCCTCAATGCTTGGGCACGTGCAGATCAGATTCCTATCGCCACGGGCGTTGTCCACACGACCCACCGGAGGCCAGAACTTGGAAGCGGCCACGTAGGGAAGCGGGAAGGCGGCCTTTTCGCGGCTGTAGGCGTGGTTCCAATCAGAGCTGATGACCATGCGCGAAGTGTGGGGCGCGTTGTGCAGCACATTGTCTTCGGCATCGGCCACACCGCTTTCCACCTCGGCTATCTCCTGACGGATGGATACCATCGCGCTGATGAACTGGTCAAGCTCGTGCTTCGATTCGCTCTCGGTAGGCTCCACCATCAGGGTGCCGGCCACCGGGAAGGACACCGTTGGGGCGTGGTAGCCATAGTCCATCAACCGCTTGGCGATGTCTCCGGCCTCTACTCCGAACTTCTTGAAATCGCGGCAATCGAGTATCATCTCGTGGGCCACAGTGCCGTTCTTGCCCGAGTAAAGCACAGGATAATGTGCACCCAGTTTGGTCTTCAGGTAGTTGGCGTTGAGGATGGCGGTCTCGGTGCTCTTTTTCACACCATCACCCCCCAACATTTTCACATACGCATAGGAGATGAGCAGGATGAGCGCACTGCCCCAAGGCGCGGCAGATACGGCTGTGATGGCCTGATCGCCACCGATCTTCACCACCGAATGGCCGGGAAGGAAAGGCGTGAGGTGCTTGGCCACACCTATGGGCCCAACGCCCGGCCCGCCACCACCGTGCGGAATGGCGAAGGTCTTGTGCAGGTTGAGGTGACACACATCGGCACCGATGCTGCCCGGATTGGTAAGGCCCACCTGCGCATTCATGTTGGCACCGTCCATATAGACCTGTCCGCCATGCGAATGGATAAGAGCCGTTATTTCTTGGATAGATTCTTCAAACACCCCGTGCGTGGAAGGGTAGGTGACCATGAGGCACGACAGGTTGGCACTGTGCTCCTCGGCCTTGGCGCGTAGGTCGGCCACATCGATGTTGCCCATTTCATCGCACTTGGTCACGACCACTTCCATGCCCGCCATCACAGCCGTATCTGCCGCGCCTTGGGGCAGTGCGCTCATCCTGCTCATCTCCTATGCGTATGTGAAAATGTTGGGGGGTGATGGTGTGAAAAAGAG
>JBFYQB010000341.1:0-5679 GCA_041302955.1 Flavobacteriales bacterium | reverse complement strand
CATTGATATCATCCTCAATATTGTCAATTCCAACATCAAGCGCATCAGTGCAAGCGGTGTGGCCGTTGTGAGCGATACGCCCGACATTGCCAATGCCCGTATCGAGTTTGCCAACGGCTGTGTGGCCAACATCACCGCCAGCCGCATCTCGCTCAAGAACATGCGCAAGACCCGCATCTTTCAGCGCGATGCCTATATCGCCATCGATTTTCTGAAGAAGAAGTCAGAGATTGTCAGGCTTGACGATGGTGAAGGCAACATATCTCCCACTGACATGTTCATCGAGCTGGCCGACAAGAAGAAGCGCAGGATCCGTTTCGAACTGCCGACTGTTGGCGATACCAATGCCATACAGGAGGAACTGCGGGCCTTTCGTCAGGCCATCCTCCATGGCGGCCCAACGCCAGTGACCTTGCAAGATGGTCAGAACGCCCTGAAGGTGGCGCACCAGATCGTGGAGAAACTGCAACTGAGTGCCGACATCATCGCCAATAACGTCTGATAGGGTTATCTTCGTTGCCCGCAAAATCCACGTTTTGGCCATCATCAACCCATTGAGAATAACAGCACAGGCCTTTGCACTGTGTGGTTTTCTGAGCTTAACACTCTGCACCTGTGAGGTCATCAATCCCGATGAGCAGATACCTGCCTTCTTGCAGATAGACACCTTTACACTCACCACCACGACCGGTCAGGGCTATGCGGTGCATGATCTTACCGATGCGTGGGTCTATGTGGATGAGCAGCTGGTGGGCGTCTATGAGATTCCCGCCTCGGTGCCCATTCTTAGCGAGGGCGCCACCAATATCCGTATAGAGCCGGGCGTTCGGGTGAGCGGTCTTGTAGGGCAGCGGGCATCCAACGTGTTCATGCGCGACCTTGTCACCACCGTCAATCTGGTTCCCGACAGTCATGTGGTAGTAAACCCCGCCATAGTTTATGAGGATTGGGTCAATTTCAAGTGGGTGGAAGATTTTGACGATGTGGGTATCAGTATTTCGGTTACCGATGTCAGTCAGGGCGAAGTAACGCGCATAGGGGGTGCAGATGCCTACGAGGGCAACTCGCTCAAGCTCTCCATTGATGCCGACAGTGACATTTTCGAATGCTCCACCGATCTGGCCTATGGACTGCCTGATGCTGCTGCACCGGTTTTTTTGGAGTTCACCTACCGTAATAACAACAGCCTGTATGTGGGCCTTATAAGCGGCACGCCATCGGGTGTGCGGCAGACCTCCGTGCTGGTGCTCAACCCAACGGACGAGTGGAAACATGTGTATGTCAACCTTACTCCCACCGTCTCTTCCAGCACGCTTATCAATTCCATAGGTCATCAGGTATTCTTCGGCTTCCTGCGTGATTCAGGGCTGGAAGGTGAGGCCTATGCCATCATCGACAACATTAAGTTGATGCATTGATGGGCCGGAAGCATCAGACCTTCAAGCATGTCTTCTTTGACTGGTTGGCCGCCCTGCTCACGTGGGGACTGTTCTTCCTCTACCGTAAAGTGAATATCGAGGCCCGCAAGTTTGGCGAGCCCGTAGGTCTGGAGATAACGGATACGCTCGTCATCGGGCTGCTGGCCATTCCCCTACTGTGGGTGGGGTTCTATGCTTTGCTCGGTACTTATCGCGATGTGTTTCGAAGATCGCGCCTCAAGGAACTGGGGCAGACCTTGCTCACCACCATCATTGGGGTCACGATTATTTTTTTCGCCCTCATCCTAGATGACGAAATCCTGAACCACACCACTTATTATGAGTCGTTTGTTGTTCTGTTCGCGCTCCATTTTGGGTTCACATTCCTGTTCCGCTTCGTACTCTACACCATCACCGCGGGCAGAATACAGCGCGGACAGATCACCTTTCCAACCCTCATGATCGGCAGCGATGCCAAGGCACTTGAGTTATTTGACGAGCTTACTACTCAGGCCCGCTCATATGGCAATCGCTTTGTGGGCTTCATTTCGGTGAAAGGCAATGGAAACGCCCCACTTTCTGAGCGCCTATCCTACCTCGGTAAATTGGAAGACCTGAAAGCCTGCATCACTCAGCATGGCATTGAAGAAGTGATCATCGCGCTCGAATCTGGCGAGCATACCAGCCTTGAGCGGATACTGAACAAGTTGGACGACACCGCAACCATTGTCAAGGTCATCCCTGATATGTATGATATCATAGCCGGCTCGGTGCGAATGGATGCCATCTATGGTACACCGCTCATTCAGATAGAGCGCGACCTGATGCCCGCGTGGCAGCACACTGTTAAGCGTTTGGGCGATGTCGTGCTCTCGTCCTTGGCGTTGGCAGTGCTATCTCCCATATATCTGATTACAATGGTGGCTGTAAAGTGGGACAGCCCAGGCCCAGTATTCTACCTTCAGGAACGCATAGGCAAGGGTGGAAAGCCGTTCCATATAATCAAGTTCCGATCGATGTTTGTCAATGCCGAAGCCGCTGGACCAGCCCTCAGCAGCGACCATGATCCTCGCATAACACGTGTAGGCCGGTTCATGCGGAAGGTTAGGTTGGACGAGACACCACAGTTCTATAATGTGCTCATAGGTGAGATGTCGCTTGTTGGTCCGCGTCCAGAGCGGCAGCACTTCATTGATCAGATTGTGGTGTGTGCCCCGCACTATACGCACCTGCACAAGGTGCGGCCGGGCATCACATCGTGGGGCATGGTCAAGTATGGTTATGCCGAGAACGTGGACGAGATGATACGCAGGATGAAATACGACCTGCTTTATATCGAGAACATGTCCCTCCTTGTCGACCTCAAAATTCTGATCTACACTGTTCTCACCGTAATGCAAGGAAGGGGCAAGTGAGCGATTTGCTCAACTTGCCCCTTCCGCAACAGTATTAGCTGAAACCTCAGTTCTTCAGTTTGGCGATCAATTCTTCGTTACGTTTCACGTAACCGAAATCTCCATCAGCATTTGCCTTGGCCATGGCAAGAGACTTCTCTGCCACCTTTATGGCCTCGTCCTTCTTGCCCATTTTTCCTAGCAGTTCAGCCTGACGGTGAACATACCAGAAGGCATCAGGGCTCATCTCAACCGATTTATTCATCCATGTCAATGCTTGATCAAGGTTCTTGTTCTTGGTCATATAATACACTGCTGCACCATGATAATCGCCCGCCTTTGGCTCTGCCTTCGATTCAGTGAGCGTGGTCTTTATGGCCGCCTCTATCTTAGAATCGATGTCCATGGTGATCTGCAGGTCCAATGCAGTATTCTCCCACGATATGGTCAGCGTGGCCCCTTCATCCACAAAATTGTTGAAGTCCACAGTGAAACTCTCCACCGCATCTCGCAATGTTCTCGGCTTAACGCCAAAGCGTGCAGCATCGTTCTCTACCTTGTAGGCACTTACACCATCCATTTCTGCATCTTTCGAAATGATCACTGTCCACTCCTTTTCTCCTGGAATGGAGAGTAGAGCATATTTACCAGCAGGTATTGCAGTTCCATTGATGCTCACTGCATCTACAAAATTGATGGTTGTAATGGCGTTGGCCCCTGTGCGCCATACTTCGTTATAGGCAACAACATCACCAAACACTTTGCGCCCTTTCATTCCTGGACGCGAATACGTCACTTCAACCTCTGTCAATGCCAACTTTTGCTTTACAGTGCTAAGCGGACTTGGCCTTGGAGTTTGTATCTGTGCAGAAACAAATACTGATTGAAAGGAAATTGAAGCAACCATCAAGGTTGTAATACCGATGTGTCTCATGAGGTTTTTTTTGAACGGTTGCGAAGTTACTTACGTTCTCAGCCTAGGTTGGTATCCGTTTGACAAAACATGCAATTGTCCGCCACATTTTGCAGGTTTTCTTGAATCCTTCAAGGTTGATGACACATGTTGAGGGCGTAACATTGATATTTGCAGCATGGAATTCAATGGTGATAAATATCAGGTAAGCGTAGATGTTCAGGTGCGATTTCGCGATACGGACATGCTGGGTCACGTTAACAATGCAGTCTATCTCAGTTGGATGGAACTTGGCCGAATGGCCTTCTCTGACAACATACTCCCTTTTATTGATTGGAAAAAAGAAGGGTTCATATTAGCTCATGTGTCCATCGACTATCTCGAGCCGGTATTCTTGAATGATAAGGTTCGGGTCTACATGAGATCGGGCAGGGTAGGGGCCAAGAGTGTTCATCTCGAATGTCTCATCACCAAAAGCGATGATAAGGGTGAGCGACCCGCAGCCAAGGGGCTGAACATCATTGTTGGTTTTGATTATCAGAACAACCGAAGTATGGAATTGCCCGAAAGCTGGGTGGCATCCATGAAATAGAAAACAGACGGTCGGTTTTCTTCTTGGTTCGAAGAATATAAAGCAAAAAAAGCCTTTCACAAGCAATTGTGAAAGGCTTTGAAACTGAAGCTTTATTCGGACTATTTCTTCTTCTTCTCTTCCGTTGCAGGAGTGGCCGAAGGTGTAGATTGTTTTTCTGCTCCCTCTAATTCGATTCCGAGTTCGGCTACCAACTTCATGGTAATGTTATTCCCCTCTGGACCATATAGTACTACCGAAGTTCCTGCTCCATCAATGGAATTTAGGATATACTCGTATCCATCACGTTTTGCAATGGTCTCCATTGCTTTTCGGATACGGTCTAAGGCCGGCTGCATCATCTCAGCACGTTTCTGCTGTAACTGCTGCTCTGCTTGTTTAGAGGCTTCTTGCAATGTCTTGTCCCCTTCAATCGCCTTTTCTTGAATTTGGATCGCAGTGGCAGTGTCCTTGGCTGCCAACGCTTTTTGAAACTGCTGACCATACACTTCCTGCTGCGCCTTCAAATCGTCAAGCCGTTTTGATAGACCTGTGGCATAAATTTCAAGGTCAGCATTTACTTTTTTGTTTTCAGGCATTACTCCAATGAGCGCATTGATGTCGGCATACGCGATTTTCTGAGCAAATGACATCATCGGCATGGTGAATACTGCCACTATTAGGACGAATTGTTTCATCGATTTAAGATTGAGATTGATTTTGAAATTTAAATGTACTTCAGCAAAGAACTGTAATTAAAAGCGATGCTAACCCTTGCAAATGTTAAGGGATGTGAATTTCGCCTTTATTTCATTTTTGGAGGAGTGGCAGGCATTGCCGTTTCCTTTACTTCAATATTCACTGGTTTACCTCCTTTGAAATTGCCTTCAAACAATCCTTTGTCCATAAGGTCTCCAGGTAGATTCCAATGAAAGTGACCACGTCCTTCCATCTTACCTGCTTTCCACATACCGATGTACTTGTCACCGTTATTGTAGACATAGGTGCCACGCCCTTCCATTTTACCCAACATCCAGTTCCCTTTATATATGTCGCCATTGGCGAACTCATACACACCATATCCTTGAGAAAGTCCTTTTGTCCAAGATCCAGAATATTGGTCCCCGTTCTCAAAGAGAAAAGTTCCATTTCCGTCATAACAATTGCCCTCTGTACACTGCGCGAATGCCATTGTGACCAAAAGCAACTGTATTGAAACAACAAGCGAAAGCCTCTTCAACATATTCATCTGTAATTATCTGACGTGTTAAAATCTGCGTGCAAAGGTCACAAGATTAAGGAATTTTCCAAACGGCACTTTAGGCAGTCTGAAGGCGTTCATACAATCCATGGTTTTCCTGTTCTGAATACTGTGCCCTTGAA
>JBFYQB010000340.1:0-2905 GCA_041302955.1 Flavobacteriales bacterium | reverse complement strand
GCTTGGTGGTATTTTCTGGTTTGCACCTCCACCTATCCCGTTTCTCCCCTTGCCCGACAGTTTGCCTTCCAATACGAACGGCACGGGCGCTGGCGGTGGTGGCGGTGGCGAAGGTGGTCAGGGCGGCACCGGTGGTGGCGGTGGCCAAGGTGCCGGTGGGTCGTTTGCGGTATTTGCATGGGGCAATGGCAATAATGGAACCATGAAAGATTGCATACTTCAGTCGGGTCTTGCCGGTATTGCAGGTCCCGGTGGCGTTGGAGGCAATGGTGGATTGGGTGGCGATGGCGGCATAGGCATCAACATGAATCAGAATTGCCATATAGGTGCTGGTGCTCCGGGTGGTGTTGGTGGTGCTGGCGGCCAAGGTGGAACAGGTGGTGCCGGTTCCGAGGGGGTGTCTGAATTGATCTACCAGAACGTTGGCGGAGTTCCAATACTGGAGCAGAACATCTATGGGCTCTCCCAACCTATTGTCAATGTGGAATTCTCCGGTTGCACAAACGCCCCGGTAACATTCTCCACCAATGCCACAGGCACTATCCAATGGTTCTTTGGAGCCGGTTCCACACCGAATACGACTGAAGGTCAAACGGCTGTGGCAAGTTTCTCCACCCCCGGATTCAAGACGTTCACCCTTGTCGTGAATGGAATAGCATTCACCTACACGGATTTTGTAGATGTGCATGCCATCGTCCCTTCACTAACGCCTACGATAAACCATGGCTCCTTGCAGTTGTGCGCTGGCGAAACAGCGGACTTCAGCAGTTCGGAAACCGCTGATAATTACATCTGGCAACTTTCCACCTCGCAGGATACCGTCATCTATGATGGGCCGAATTATCTCAACCTCACAGGTGTAGCGTTCGACACTGCGGGCACCTATCAGCTAACCCTGTTCACCGAGACCGAATGCTGCGGCAGATCTTTTGTGGACACCATCCAGTTGATAGTAGACCCTATCATCCTTCCAGAGATAACGATTCAGTCTGATTTCGCTGACAGTACGAACACGGTCTGCGAATTGAATGAGGCTACGTTTACTGCCGCTGTGCTCAATCCCGGACCTACGCCAACTTATCAGTGGCAGTTGAATGGGACTGATGTTGGGGCTAATGCTCCTGTGCTCACTACAGATCAGCTTACGGATGGCGCTGAGGTCACATGCATCCTTACCTCGTCATTAGGCTGTGCCACCGGAGAAACAGCACAATCGAATGGAATCACGGTTCATGTGGTAGAACCTCTGATAATCACGTGTCAAGCGGATTCCTTCTATTCCAACCTGCCCACTTATTTCAGCTCTGAGGTCGTATCCGGTGGTCTTTCGCCATTCCAATTCCGGTGGTCTTTTGGTGACGGCACGCTTGGAGCGGGACAATCGGTAGCTCACATCTATCAGAATGCTGGGAATTACACCGCTACCCTAAGCGTTACAGATTCATTGGGATGTTCCTCAACATGCCAAACATCAATGATCATATCGCCCACGCTATCTGCAGATTTTCAAGCAGACACGCTTATCGGTTGCGCGCCATTTGATGTGAGCTTTGTAAATCAGAGCCTGAATGGCGTTACCTACTATTGGACCTTCGGTGACGGGTCAGGGTCGAATCAGATTTCACCTACGCACGAGTATGTTGCAGCTGGCACATACGATGTTACCATGTGGGCCTATTCGGGAACCGGGCTGGATTCGGCCTCAGTCTCCGAGCAGATAGTGGTCTATCCTACGCCCGTGGCAAATTTCCAGATGTACATTCTCAATCCTCAAACGGGCAGCGATTCTGTTCAATTTGCTGACAATTCCCTATTCGCTGACAGTTGGTCATGGAATTTTGGCGACCCGGCATCCGGTTCCCAGAATACCAGCACACTTCAAAGCCCACTTCACGTGTATGGCGCAAATGCAACTTACGATGTGACCTTGACAGTGTCAAACATCAATGGATGTTCAGACCAGATAAGCAACAGGACATCCGTGAATGTTGGGATAAACGATATGACAGCTGAATTTGCCACGAACATTTATCCCAATCCCGCAAATGATGTGTTGATCTTGGAATTTATGAGCTCAAAAGCAAGTGCTTTCCACATAGACGTTCTTGACATACATGGCAAACGCGTCTATTCAGACATGATCAATGGCTCGGTCGGACTGAATCAATCAAAGGTTCCGGTTGAATTCCTCTCAGAAGGAATATATATGCTTCGACTGTCTGGCAACGATGTGCAGGCAGGACGGTCTTTCATAATAAGCCGCCCTCAATAGTAACATGCGCAGTTATTTGGCTCTGATCTTCGGTTTTTTAATGACTGTTGCCATCGGCAGTCACGCGCAGGAGTGCAACATATTTTATGTTACGCCAAACGGTTCTGGCAGTGGCACCAAAGCTGCTCCCACTTCTTTGCAGAACGCTTTGGCCGCGGTTGTCCCTGGCACCGACCATATCAGACTTGCGTCAGGTATCTATCCGATTTCCGCTCCACTCAACCTCATAAGCAATGTGACCCTTGAAGGAGGATTCAATTCCACCACTTGGGTCAAATCAAACAATGCAGTAACTCGGATCGTGCGAAGCAATGCCAATGTCGAGCCCAATCCTGCAAGGCTCGTGGCAATATCTTGCATCAATATTACCGACTTCCATTTGCATGACCTGACCATCGAGGTTGCAGACGCTCTTGGAAGTGGGGTCACTACATACGGTGTTCACGTTAGCGGTTGTTCAAATTATTCGCTGAGTAGAATCAGGTCATTCGCAGGTAATGGGTCTGATGGGCTTGATGGAGCGGCTGGCATAGATGGACAGAACGGTGCACCGGGAGTTGATGGACAGAATGGCAACAACTTCTGCCCCAATGGAAGCTCGTGTGACAATCTTGGTGCGGGCGACATGAATGC
>JBFYQB010000339.1:0-17755 GCA_041302955.1 Flavobacteriales bacterium | reverse complement strand
GTGTGCCTTTCCACGCTACAATCAGGTGCCCGTGCACTTTGTGGGGTCGGTGGCTTTTCATTTTGATGAGGAACTAAGGTCAACTGCGCAGATGCTCGGTCTTAAACTTGGAAATATTGTACAGCATCCGGTAAACGGACTTATTGAATACCATATGAATCGCTTAATGCGAAAAGGATAATGGTGAGTCAGAATTTTCTTTACTATGGTTAGAGGAAGTGGTGCAATGCCAAACTAACCGCAACGCCAAGGAGACCGCCCACAATGACCTCTGATGGTGTATGACCGAGGAACTCTTTCAGTTTCTCTGTGCTGAGACTCGATTCGTGGGTGAAAAATTCTTTAATGATCCTGTTCAGGACATGAGCCTGTCTGCTTGCATTTCTGCGCAATCCTGCCGCATCGAACATTACCACGAGTGCAAAGCATGTCGTGAAGGCGAAAATCGTGCTGTTGAATCCGTCAATTAGACCGATCGATGTGGCCATGGCAACTACAGTGGAGCTATGGCTTGATGGCATGCCACCGGTAGCAAAAATGATGGTCCACCGGAATGACCGTTTTCGATATGCTACAGTAAGCACTTTTGCCAATTGTGCAATGAGGTTGGAGATGATAAATGCCAGGATCACCTCAGTTCCGGTTCCTTTTATTGCAGACAGTTGATCCATCACATCTGGTTTTCCAGCATACCAAGGTAGCTGTTGTATCTCGATTCGGGAATGAGATTCTTGTTCACAGCCTCAATAACAGCGCAACCAGGTTCATTCAAATGACGACAATTGCCAAATCGGCATTGTTCTGAGACCCGAAACATCTCAGGAAAATAGTGGCCAAGGTTGTCTTTGTCCATATCAATGAGTCCGAATTCCTTGATGCCAGGAGTGTCTATGAGCATTCCTCCACCTTCCATCCGAAACATCTCTGCAAATGTTGTGGTGTGTTTGCCTTTGCTGTGCACATCAGATATTTCGCCAGTACGTAGGTCAAGTTCCGGGCAAAGGGCATTTATAAGCGTACTTTTTCCAACTCCTGAATGACCAGTTACAAGTGTCACTTTATCGTGCATTAGAATGCGAAGGTCATTGATACCCTTTCGTTTCTCAGCGGAAATTCTGAGTACCGGGTAGCCAACTGCTTCATAGACGGCTGTATATTCTTTCAACAAGAACTTTTGCTCCGTTGTTTTGCATATGTCCGACTTATTCAAAACTACCATGGCTGGTATGGAATATGCTTCTGCCGTGACCAACAAACGATCTATGAATCCGAATGATGTGCGCGGCATATGCACTGTTGCCAGTACAATCATGAGATCTATGTTGCACGCAATCACATGGGCCTCTTTACTCAGATTCACTGATTTGCGGACGATATAATTTCTGCGGTCATCCATGGCAACTATCACGCCTTTGCCCGGTTGGTCAAGCTCGGCAAGTACCGTTACTTTATCGCCAACTGCCAATGGACTTGTCGTTCTGAGTCCCTTGATTCGGAAATTACCACGCAAGCGGCATTCCCAGATACTTCCATCTTCCAAGAGAACATTGCTCCACGAACCCGTGTTTCGGATTACAGTGCCTTTCGCATGGTGTGTCAACGTGAGAATATCGCGGATGATTTCATGCAAATATACCCTGCTGTGCTGCGCTATTGCTACTTTCACCTCAAATTATAAGTATGTCGATCAAGGTAGATTCAGTGTCAAAATTGTTTGGTGATCAAAAAGCATTGGACAATGTTTCATTTGCAATTGGCACAAACGAGGTAGTAGGTTTTTTGGGACCCAATGGAGCTGGGAAATCAACAATGATGAAGATTATCAGTTGTTTCATTCCACCGTCTTCCGGCAAGGTTGAAGTATGTGGTTTTGACACTGCGGAGCAGTCTATGGATGTCCGCAAAGTGGTCGGGTACCTTCCAGAAAACAATCCACTATACTTGGATATGTATGTTAAGGAATATCTGGCATTTGTTGCAGGAATTTATGGAATTCCGAATGCAGCCGAACGCGTTATGGAGATGATATCAGCAACTGGACTTGAGGTGGAGCAGCACAAGCAGATCGGTCAACTTTCAAAAGGCTACAAACAACGTGTAGGTATTGCTCAGGCAATGCTACATGACCCTAAAGTGCTTATATTGGATGAGCCAACCAGTGGCTTAGATCCTAATCAACTTGTGGGCATTAGGCAGTTGATACGAGAACTCGGTAAGCATAAAACCGTGCTCTTCTCATCGCATATCATGCAGGAGGTGGAGGCTGTGTGCGATCGCATAATCATAATCGATAAAGGTAAAATCGTTGTCGATCAGAAAGCATCTGAGATTGGTAAGACATTACATGGTCGTCAAACAGTAGTAGTGGAGTTCAATACAGAGATTGATGTCAAATCCTTACGAGCCGTGCAATCAGTACAACAGGTCAGGAAAATGGATGGTTTCACTTACAGTGTCATTGGCCATGGCGAACATGATCTGCGAAAATTGATTGCGCAATGGGCACAAGACAACAGCCAACTGGTGCTTTCTCTGAGGAAAGAAGCGGATAGTCTGGAGAGTGTATTCCAGAGGCTTACTGGTCAAGGGAATTGACCATTTTGACAATTTATTAATCCTTGTGAGCGTTGGAGATGGCGAAAAACGAAAAGTTCTACCTTGCGCCCCGTTTTAAAAATTTAACCAACTGTTGAATCTTCAATAAGCCAATGGCCAACTTGTTTACTTCCGAGTCAGTTTCAGAAGGGCATCCGGACAAAGTTTCGGATCAGATTTCTGATGCTATGTTAGATGCGTATTTAAGTCATGATCCGAATTCAAAAGTCGCATGTGAAACTTATTGCACAACCGGTCTGGTGTTGGTTGGTGGAGAGATAACCTCAAAAGGTAAAGGAAAGGTTGACGCTGAAGCCGTGGTTCGTGGCGTGGTTCGCAAGATCGGTTATATCAAGGCAAGCTATCGCTTTGATGCTGATAGTTGCGCAGTACTTAACACCATTCATGGTCAGAGTCCGGATATTCTGCAAGGAGTTGAAGATGGAAAAGGTCTGCACAAGGAGCAAGGAGCCGGTGATCAAGGTATGATGTTCGGATATGCTTGTGATGAGACTGAGACCTACATGCCACTTTCACTTAAGTTATCGCATGCAATATTGGTCGAATTGGCCGACATCCGCAGGGAAGGAAAGCAGATGAGATATCTTGGGCCAGACAGTAAGTCGCAGGTAACCATTGAATATAACCAGCGCGACAAGGCAATAGCTGTAAATACTATTGTGGTTTCCACTCAGCATGATGATTTCATTGCTCCGCAAGGTGGTTCAGAAGAAGATCGCATTGCGGCAGATAATGCCATGCTGGAAATCATTAGAAGAGATGTAAGAGATATCGTGCTTAAGCGTGTGATTGCAAAATCACCATCGTACGTTCGCAAACTGTTTGGTAAAAACTGGAAAGAAACGGTGATATTGCATGTGAATCCGACCGGTAAGTTCGTTATCGGTGGGCCACATGGCGATGTAGGTCTTACAGGTAGAAAAATCATTGTTGACACCTATGGAGGTCATGGGGCTCATGGAGGTGGTGCATTCTCAGGTAAGGATTCATCTAAAGTGGATAGAAGCGCTGCGTATGCTGCGCGTCATATAGCCAAGAATATTGTTGCTTCCGGATTGTGTACCGAAGCATTGGTTCAGGTGGCTTATGCAATTGGTATGGCCAAGCCAGTAAGTTTAAATGTAAATACCTATGGCACTGCCAAAGTAGTGAAGGATGGTACTAGGCTTCGTGACTCTGATATCTCTGGGATTATCGAGGGTTTGTTCGATATGCGTCCTGCGGCCATTGTGGACCGGTTTGGATTGAAAAACCCGATCTTCTCAGAAACTGCAGCTTACGGCCATTTTGGCCGCGAGCCCGAGATCAAAGACGTGGAGGTTTTCTATGAAGGTCCGGGGGTTGTTAAGCATGTTGTTGATGGTGAAACCCGAATGTTCAAGAAAGTTGAGACTTTTGGCTGGGAACGGCTCGATCGTGTCTCCGATATTAAAAAAGCATTTGGTCTGAAGTAAGTATTCAATTGCATGCATAAAAAAAGGCCCGTCCAACTACAGTTGGACGGGCCTTTTTTTCTCCTCAAGGAAGATTATTTCTGCCTCATGTATACTTCAATAGGAACGCCACTAAAATCATAATGTTCCCGCAATTTGTTTTCCAAGAATCGCTTATAATCTTCTCTTAAGTACTTTGGATTACTGCAGAAAAAAGCGAAACTTGGGAAGTAGGTTGGTAATTGGGTGACGAATTTTATCTTGATATTCTTGCCTTTTGATGCAGGAGGGGGATAGTTCTCAATTATTGGCAACATCAGTTCATTTAGAACTCGTGTTGTGATTTTCTGCTCGCGGTTCTTGAATACTTGCACTGCGGTTTCCAGTGCTTTATGGATGCGCTGTTTGTTCAATACACTCACAAAAAGTATCGGTACGTCAGTGAAAGGAGCTATTCGATCATGAATTAGTTGCGTGTATTCTTTTGATGTATTAGTGTCCTTCTCCACAAGATCCCACTTGTTAACCACTATGACAATGCCTTTGTGATTTTTTTGAGCCAAGTGCAGAATGTTCATGTCTTGCGCCTCAAAACCTTGAGTGGCATCTAGCATCAGAATACAAACATCGCACGTTTCAATTGCCTTTATGGAGCGCAACACGGAGTAGAATTCAAGGTCTTCATGAACCGATTTTTTCTTTCTGATACCAGCAGTATCCACAAGTATGAAATCAAATCCATAACCACTGAAACGTGTATGTATAGAGTCGCGGGTTGTGCCAGCGATATCTGTTACAATGTTCCGTTCTTGCCCAAGTAAGGCATTGGTGAAGCTCGATTTACCAACGTTCGGACGGCCTACAATAGCGAATTTCGGTAAATCACCAAGGTCTTCTTCCTGAGAGTTCTTGTCAAGCTGTTTTACAAGGTCGTCCAATAGTTCGCCTGTACCTGAACCGCTCATAGCCGAAACGCCGTAGTACTCTCCCAATCCAAGGCCGTAGAACTCGGCAGCATCGCCTTGTCGTTCGTTATTGTCAATCTTGTTCACTACCAAGAAGATCGGTTTGTTGGATTTTCGTAGCAGTTCGGCAACCGCCTCATCAGCACCCATGATACCGGATTCAACATCAACAAGAAATACGATCACACTCGCCTCTTCAATTGCAATGACAACCTGCTTTCTTATTTCAGCTTCAAAAACATCATCAGAGCCTTTGATGTATCCACCACTGTCTATGAGTGTGAATTCCACACCGTTCCACTCTGATTTTCCATAAGTCCGATCACGGGTTACACCACTCTGTTCGTCAACAATAGCGCGTCTTTCGCCAATCATACGGTTGAAGAACGTGGATTTACCTACGTTGGGCCGGCCAACTATTGCTACAATGTTGCTCATTACTTTTTGGAAAGATGAAATTTGAAATTTGAGAAATGGATATTCAGGCCCCGAGACCTAAGGAGCTTAAATCGATGGGACGATCCGTACTACCTGATTCTCATTTTTAATTGGCGTCAAAGGTACCCGAACTGTTTCAGGTCTCTGTCATTGTCTCTCCAATCCTTACGAACCTTTACAGTTGTCTCAAGGAAGATCTTAGTACCAAGAAATGTTTGGATGTCTCTGCGGGCATCGGTGGCCATACGCTTGATAGCGCGGCCTCCTTCTCCGATGATTATCATTTTCTGAGTTTCGCGGGTCACGAAGATCACTGTATGTATATGTGTGATATCGGGCTCTTCTTTGAACTCCTCTACCACGACCTCAACTGCATATGGTATTTCCTTTTTGTAATACTTCAGTATCTTCTCCCTTATGATCTCAGCTACAAAGAATCTTACTGGACGATCGGTAAGGTCGTCCTTATCAAAATAAGGCGGGTGTTCTGGCAATTGTCTTTTTATCCAATCCAACAATTCTATAGTGTTAAAATGGTGGAGCCCAGATAATGGAATGACAGTGGCATTGGGGAGGGCATTCTGCCACGCCTCAATTTTTGCTTCTACGTTGTCTTGCTCGGCATCGTCCACTTTGTTTATAACCAATGCCAATTTCGCATCTATCTTCTTGATACGCTCAACAACAGTTTCATTCACAGATTCACCAAGCTCAACCATATAGATCAGTATCTCTGCATCCTTGATAGCACTGTCTACAGCCGTCATCATTGTCTCCTGAAGCTTGTACACCGGATCAAGAATACCCGGTGTGTCGGAGAAAACCACCTGGTGGTCGTCATCATTCCAAATGCCAAGAATGCGATGACGCGTGGTCTGAGCCTTGGGGGAGATGATAGACAATCGCTCACCTACCAAAGCATTCATTAGAGTTGATTTGCCCACATTCGGCCTTCCAACGATGCTTACGAAACCGGCCTTGTGCGACATTGAAAAAAAAGTAAGTGATTTTTCGGGGTGCAAAGAAACAAATTATATATTTGCACCCCCGTAACAAAGAAACACAGCTCATTGAGCAGTTCAGATACATCGCGGGGTGGAGCAGTTGGTAGCTCGTTGGGCTCATAACCCAAAGGTCGTCAGTTCGAGTCTGGCCCCCGCAACTAAGAATCCCGCTTTCCTCTCTTGGAATGGCGGGATTTTTTTTTATTGCCGAATATGGCAATGAAAAAAGCCATGGAACTCCATGGCTCTTAATTCCAGAATCGAAAGATAACTTACTATGTTACTGGCAAAGCGTTGGCCAATCGGTTTTTGCGCGTCCATAGCCAAGGTCGAGTGACTTACGGAGATCTGTACATCCTCCTGGCTTGTCTTCCATAAATCGCTTCAAGTGACCTCGGTGAAAATAAGCTTCACCCACTCTCCGTCTCATATAATCAGCTTTGGATGCTTCAAGTTTAGAACCTTCAAAATCTCCGAGCACATTTTTAATTGATGCTTTGTAATCGTGCATCTCTTGAAGATTCTCAGCGATTTCAATCGCCCTATTGTAATCTTCCATGGCGGCAGGGAATTCTATTTTTTGGAATTTAATTCCTCCGCGTTTCACATATGCTTCAATGAAATTCGGGTCAACTTCAATGGCTTTATCATAGCAGACCTGAGCTTTGTCGTATTGACGTGTTTTCTCCAAAAGGAAACCTTCGTCATACTTTTTAGCGGCCTCTTCGTAAGGCGTCATTTCCAAGGTCTTCTTGGTAGTATCGCTGCTCGCTGCTTTGGCTTTGGCGGCAGCGATTTTCTCTTCTTTCGTCATCTGAGAGAATTCTTTTTCAGGCGCTGCAGTAGCATTGCCTTTGCCAGCGTCCTGACCATGTGAGGCCAACGAAATACCGAGTAACAACAGGATGAAAAAGTGTCTCATCAAACGAACTAAATGCAGCGCAATATACTGCCGCATGAATAAACGAAGGTCGGCAAATGTAATCAAATGTATGAACAGGTTTCTCAACGATCTGAATGACTATTAAGACGTTCAAATGCCTTTTGTTTGCTCATGATGGCCAAGGTCAATTGATAATCGTTGAGTTGAAAAATCTCTGCTTCCGAGAAGTTGCAGTAATCCATGAATTCGCGCGACTTCTCAGTAGTGTACCCAGTAATTCGCGCCACCACTTTTTCATTGTATTTCCGATTGTTTTCGCTGAATTTCTCTTCCTCGGCTTTCAGTCGGTGCTATTCCTGCCTTGCTTTGGCATCCTTGCTCAGATTGCCATAGATGAATGAAGCAGGGTTGAGCATATACTTTGCCTTCTTTATTTCATTGGCGTCTTCGGTAATTGGGATGTCGCGTGGTGCTTTGGTAGGCTTTGGCACACCCACCACGTCTATCGATCCATCATTTACTTGAAGCTCCATGAAACGCTTCTGAAACTGTGCCTTTGAACCGAACGGATTCACCTCGACCTCAGCAAGTTGGTAGCTTTTTGGGGCCATCCGTATCACTACCACTTCAGCCAGCAGCATTGGAGGGTCTACCACAAATGCTTTGCCTGCATACCCGATACACGTGATATAAATGCTGTCGCCAGCACCAGCGTTGAGTCGGAACATGCCTTCACTTGATGAAATTGTAGCCAACGAATCAGTGAAATTCACGATATGAGCTGAGGCCACTGGCTTTTCGACCCAGCTATCAAGCAAGAGACCTTTCAACGTCCCGTTGGTCTGGGCTTTAAGACCGACAGTTGAAAAAATAGAGATGAAGAAAATGAAAACCCAACGCAACATCTGTGCAAAGAACGGCCTATTCATGCTTTCGCGCGTCATCGTCAACTGCCACTTATGCAAATGGTTGTTAATGCGCTTGGAAATCTTCAATTTCACCGCTTAAGAAATAAAGCATGAAACAGCCGAGTATCATTTCTCCTTCCAAAGATGGCCAATTGGAAGATTTGATTTCTACGATATCTTCTGATAGAGACGTTATTCTTTCTCAGGTGTTGTCAGATGGAGCAGTGTTGTTCAGAGGTCATGGGTTGCGCACTGCTGAGGATTTTGAACAAGTTGCTTTAGCTCTTCAGCCCGGTCTTCAGAATAATTATCAGGGGACATCTCCACGTAATAGCCGTACCAGATTCGTACACTCGGCCAGTGAACTTCCGGGACACTATCCGATAATGCAGCATTGTGAGATGAGCTTTCTTCCTTCTGCTCCGCGTTATCTGTTTTTTTTCTGCCTTGTCGAGCCTATTGATGGCGGTCAGACACCCATCTGCGATTTTCGTAAAGTCTATGCGCAGATCGATGTTGCAATCCGTGAGGAGTTTGAACACAAGGGTGTGCGCTATATCAGGAATTACTCAGGTCCAGGGTCTAAGAAGGGGAGCGACATGTTTCAGCTAAAACGTTGGGATGAACTTTTCAAAACCACAGATAGGACAGTAGTAGAGACACAGTGTCGTGAGAGTGGTCTGCGAGTCACATGGCTCGAGGATGATCGACTACGTCTAGAGAATAACCGCCCTGCATTTCAGCGCCACCCAGAAACTGGTGAAATGGTCTGGTTCAATCATCTGCAGGTATTCCATCGGGATGCTGCAGCCATTGAATATGACCACATTCTTGGACATCGCAGAGATTACTTCGCTTTCAAATACTGGCTTTTGGTTCAGGGTGCAACCTTGTTCAAGCGATTGTTCAAAGACCCCATGACTTCAGCAATGCACGTTGTATTTCAAGATGGAACACAGATTCCCACAGCATACGTCAAACATATTGAAGATGTGATCTGGAAGAATCTCTGCCCATTCGACTGGAAACTTGGTGATGTTCTGATGATTGACAATTTCAGCACATCTCATGGTCGTCTGCCCTATACCGGGCCTCGCGACATTCTTGTGGCTTGGACGGCCTAAGTGATGCAAGATGCCATTAAGATAAATTTTGAACCGGGTAACCAGTTGCTGCTGAATGCCTTATTGGCATTCATTATGTTCGGTGTTGCGCTTGATCTTTCTTGGAAAGATATAAGCAAAGCGTTTCAGCGTCCAAAGCCCACATTGATAGGACTTTCATCGCAGTTCATCTTAATGCCCGCCATGACATTCGTATTGGTCTCCTTTTGGCGGCCTGAAGCGGGACTTGCCTTGGGGCTCATACTGGTGGCTGCATGTCCAGGTGGTAATATTTCCAATTTCATTTCTTCTTTGGCCAAAGCTGATGTTGGACTATCTGTTTCATTGACCGCTATTTCCACATTGGTCTGCGTGTTCTTTACTCCTTTCAATTTTGAGTTCTGGGCCGGAATGTTACCGGAAACTCAGAATCTACTGAGAACAGTGACATTGGATCCACTTGAACTTTTTCAAACTGTTGTGCTTTTGCTTTTTCTACCCGTAATACTAGCAATGTTCATTAGAGGAAGATGGCCTCAATTTGCTGATAGGATTCAGGGCAGCATTCGCAAAGCCTCCATGTTGGTTTTCATTGGCTTTGTGGTGGTTGCATTTGTCAAGAACACCGATGCGTTCCTGCACTATTTGGATAAGGTCTTTCTACTTGTGCTTCTGCATAATCTATTGGCACTTGCTGGTGGCTATGCCATTGCAAAGGCTATAGGCCTGCGTGAGAGCCAGTGCCGCACTGTTTCTATCGAGACAGGTATTCAAAACGCAGGGCTTGGTCTTGTATTGTGCTTCAATTTCTTTCCGGAAATCGGAGAGATGGCACTCGTATGTGCATGGTGGGGCATATGGCATATCATTTCAGGTTTCGCAATAGGTTACCTGTGGTCCAAGAAACCCATTGAAGAAACCGAATGAAGTTCAGCTTTCGCTGAATCAGAAAACACGGTATTTGTGCACCCACGCATCTGGAACATCAGCCTTACGTGTGGCACGCATCTCTTTACGGGCCTCCTTGTCTGAATCGTAACGCTGAGAATAGAGGTAGTACCATTTGCGTTCATCATCATATACGATTATGGCCTTGCGGTTCTTTTTCTCCCACAATTCAACGCCTTTGTTTGCGTTATCCACACTTCTGAACGATTCGATCACCACATAGTAACCGCTTTCAAGATCGCTGGAAACAATGCTCATATTGCCCGTAGAGTCAATAACCGGTGTAATGCGTTGAAGAAGCCCTCTGATGTCGGCAGTATCTACCTTGGCCTTATCAATGGCCTCTATCTCTTTGGTAATACGGTCTATGTCCTCTTGTATTCTTAAAAGGTCCTCATCCCTGATGCTGTTGACATCCTTTGACAAAGAATCCATCTTAGCGTTCAATGCCATCTGAAGGCTGTCCATGCGCTCGTTCAGCAGGTTCTTGTCTTCTTCCATGGCATCCATGCGCTCTTCGATCTTCTTGATCTTCTTTTTGAAGCCGTCAAGATGGAATGATACCATTATCTCGTTGCTCCAAGGGCTATTGTCAAGTCCATTCAAAGTGAAATCATAGGCATAGGCAAAACTGAACTTATCGGCAACTCGGAAACCTACCCCTGCAACAGGGCCTGTCTCTGCTCTCCAAGTAAAGGAACCCCAAACGATTCGCTTGTAGCCTATCTTCAAGGATGCATCCCACGAAATGGGTGCATCCGGCATCCAACGTACCATGCCAGATGGGGCAATATTGATGCTTTTTATCATCAGGTCGTAACCACCGTAGAAACGGAAGTGCCTGTTGATGTCATACTTGAAAGAGTTGTCCTTGCCCTTTAGCTGACCGATGTTCTCTATGACATTTGGTGCTGCCGCGCCTATTTCAAGCCCTTTCCAATGGTATCTTAGACCTGCATCCAAGGCAACGGTAGTGCTCGCAACATTGCCATTTGCCAATATGGCGTCTGATGGGTCTTCAACAATGGCTTCGTCTAAGTTGAACTGTACACTATGAACTCCGGCTGAAACACCCAATGAGATATAATGCTCCTTTGCCAACCGTATATTGTGCGCATAGGCAAGTTGCACATTTATAGTAGAGATGAAATCAGTCTTGTCATAGATCACTGTGCCACCAATATTGGTGTTCTTACCTATTGGGCTATGAAGACTCAACCAACCCGTAACAGGCGAACCTTTTACGCCTGCCCATTGATTGCGGAAGTTAAGATGGCCCACTAATCCATCCTCATAACCCGCATTGGCAGGGTTTATCATGAATCTGTTCTGATAGTATAGGCTTGACATTGGCAATTGCTGCCCCAAGGCAGGAAAGGCAAATGCCACCATGACTATGAAAAGAAGCTTGTTCACGTTAAATAGCTTTCTCATTGTTGTCTTCTTAGCTGTTGGCCGTTGAGTTCAGATAGGATCAATTGCTTCGGATAATGGAGACCGATCCATCAAAGCGTTCAGGTCTGCCATCGCAATCAATGACATAGTAATATGCACCTTCTGGCAATGGAGCGTTGTTGAAGGTGCCGGTCCAATCATTGAGATACGGCTTTGCAGAGAAGACCTCATTGCCATAGCGGTTGTAAATGGTCACTCCACAGTCGGAATATTGGTCAATGTTGCCAACATAAAAGCGTTCGTTGCGCCCATCTCCATTGGGGGTGAATAGGTTGACCGGCTTCAGGTTGTAGTCGGCAATGACTTTGACACTGACATCCTCAGTTGTCTGACAGCCATTGGCATCCGTGCCTGTGACGCTATAAATGAGGTCTGCGGTTGGTGAGCTTGTAGGAGATGCACTTTGAGGGTCGTCAAGAAAGGTCTCGGGGGCCCATGAATAAGATACAGCACCAGATGCCCAAAGAGGAACATTCTCCCCAAGGCTCACTGTAGTATCGTTGCTTGCGGTCAAAACAGGAAGCTCGTAAACTGTAATGTCGATCTGAGTTTCACCACGACAACCTTTGCCATCCACAATGGTCACCGTGTAGGTGCCCGATGTGTTGACTGTGATGGTCTCCGTAAGTTCGCCAGTGCTCCACAGCGTGGTGGAACCTGTTGGGTCAACATCCAATGTAACGCTACCACCGTTGCAGAAAGAAGTAGGACCAACTGGTGAGATGGTAGGCACAGGATTGGACCATACGTTCACCTGTTGTGTTATGGTATCTCTGCAACCATCAGTGGTATAGGCGATCAGTGAAACCTCATAAGACCCTGGATACAGGAAGGTGTGGAATGGATTGACCGCTACACTCACATTGGCATCGTCAAAATTCCATAGATAGCTCTGCACAGTCGATCCGTTGGGAACTGTCGTATTTCCAAACGATGTTTGGCCACCCACACATACCTCGGTAAAGGTGAAGTTTGGTGATGGGGCAGGAGAAACTGATACCTGTTGGGTAAGTGAGGCGCTGCAGCCAAATGATGTAGTGCCCACCAAGGTTACAGGGAAAGTGCCGCTGTTGGTGAACTCGAAATCTGGAGATTCCTGCAGTGATCCCCCAAAAGGGCCGAAAGTCCACTGATAGCTGATGGTGCCTACCACATTGCCCGTGAAGTTGTTGAACTGGATAGGGTCGGACTGGCAAGCAGTGTTGAAGCTGAAGTTGATATAAGGATAGGGCGCAATGGTCACAAGTTTGAATGTATCGGCCACGCAGCCTTGGTCGCTGGTGACACGCAGCCCTATCTGGTAGTTGCCATCGCTGATGAACTGTGTGCTGGCCTGAATGCCTGTTGCGTCATTGAACTGGTCTGTGCCATTCAATTCCCATTCGTAGCTCGAGATAAGGCCGGAACCGACATTGGATATTCCATCAAAAATGGTCTGGTCGCCAAGGCAGACATCCGAAACAAGGAAGTTCACAGACGGCATAGGGTCAACTACAACAGATCCAGTGGCGGTGCTGATGCAGCCCTGATCGCTGGTAACGCGCAATCCGACAACATAGCTTCCATCATTGCCAAAGTTGTGGGTGACCACCTCCGTTGCTGCATCATCATACTGACCATCATTGTCAAGGTCCCACTCCCAAGACGCAATGTTGCCACTGGCAATGGTAGAAGTGCTGGTGAGCAGTGTGTTGCTGCCTTTGCACACATCTGGAGCTGTGAAATCGGCCATTGGCACAGGGCTTACGGTGACCAGCTTATAGGCAGCCACCACATTGCCCAAATCAGTTGTAATGCGAAGACCTACTTGAAATGTGCCTGCCGAATTGAAGAGATAGGACACGACCGGACCTGTGGCATTGTCAAACTGGCCATCGGCATCCAGATCCCACTCCCAGGTCACGATGGTCTCGCCACCTGAAGCAACAGAAGTGCTGGAGAAAATGCTCTGTGAACCCTGACAAACGGTCGTAGGGGTGAAGTCGGCCGTATTGGCAATTCCCAAAACTGGAAATAGTGCACAGGCCAAGAATAGGATGTTCAATTTCTTCATGCTGCCTTTACTCTTAGCGAATTACGTTGAAACGCATCACCGATCTTCCATTTTCGGTCTGAACGGTGATATGGTACATGCCCTGATCCAGGATGGAGACATCCATGCCCATTCGGCCATTGGACATCAGTCCGTTGCTGCTCATGTCCATGACGCGCTGCCCTGTGATAGCGGTCACCTCGATCGATACAGTTCCAGTGATGTCCTTGCCAGTGGTTATGAATACCATGTCGGTGGCTGGATTAGGATAGAGGGTGAACGTGCTGTTGTCGGTATCTGCTATGCCGATCGTTACAGTGTTCACAGGTTTGGTGCGTGTGCGCGTTCCGCAACCATTGGTAACGGAAAGGGTTACCGTATAATAGCCGGGCAATGCATAAATGTGTACCGGATTCTCCTCTGTGCTGCTCGTGCCGTCTCCAAAATCCCAGAAGTAGGTGTCGCCAAACTCAGACAGGTTCTCAAAGAAGACCGCTTCTCCTGCTGCCACCCAGTTGAATTCCACTGCTGGAATAGGATACGTTGCAGGAAGGTCCACTTCGGCCGTAGTGCTGCAACCATTGGCATCGGTCATCGTGACCACATAAACTCCATTGGTCAGTTCATTGAAACTACCAGATGCCTGTGGAGCTCCACCGCTAAGCGAGAAGGTGTAGTCAGGGATGCCGCCTTCACCGCTCAATTCCAATTGGCCAGAGAATGTTCCTGCACATTCCACGCCTACCACGTTAAGCACATTGACAACCAATGCTGGTGCCGAAGTGAGGGTTACACTTTCACTGCTAACACATCCATTCGCGTCCTGGGCATAGACCAATTGTGAACCAACACCAAGGCCAGTAAGCAAGGCATTCGCCTGATAATCGATTCCGTCAGAGGAATAGGTGTAGCCCGGTGTTCCGCCATTGGCCTGCACTGTCACTGTACCATCTGTAGAGAGACCACAACTTGGATTGCTCACTACAGCATTGGTGATGTCAATACTTGTAGCTGGCTCAATGATCGTAACAGTGGTATTGGCCACGCAGTTATTGAGGTCCATCGTGTAGTAGGTGAATGCACCTGCTGAAAGTCCGGTGAAGGTCCCAGAGCTCTGGAATACCACTCCATCCACAGAATAGGCGTACGTAGGTGTGCCGCCCAAGGCAAGCAACTGCACGGTACCACTGGCAGCACCCAAGCAAGCAACGTCTGTCACGGTAGCTGTAAGTTCAAGTGCTACTGCAGGCTGTGTGATCTGAATACCCTGAGATGCGGTGCAACCGTTGGCATCGCTTACCACGGTCACATAGTTTCCAGCAGGCAATGTGCTTACACTGCTCTGGTTGATGAATGTAGTGCCACCATCATAAGAATAGGTGTAGGGCAATGTTCCACCACCCACAGTGATGCTGGCCGAGCCTGTGCTGCCTCCAAAGCAAAGCACTGGAGCCGAAGTGGTGGCCACCGTCAATGCGTTCGGCTCGCCAATGGTATACGTCACTTGATCGAGACATCCATTGGCATCCTGTGCTGTGAAGGTGTAGCTTCCGGAAAACAGCCCTTGGAATATTCCAGTTCCTTGGAAATTCTCACCGTCAAAGCTGTATTGATACGGAGCGGTGCCTGATGCCGCAGAAACCGTGACAGTGCCTGTGGCCTGACCGGAACAGAGCGCGCCAGAACTGTTGACAACTGACAGTTGCAGGATGCCCGGTTCAGACAGCGTAACGTTGAGCACTTGGGCACAACCATTGTCATCAATGGCAATAATCGTCTTGTCGCCAGCGTCAAGGCCACTGAACGTGGGCGACTGGCCGAAGAATCCGCCATTGAGGTTATAGATGTAAGGAGCGGTGCCACCAGCAGCTTCGACTGTAAGGCTGCCTGTGTTGTCGCCACTGCATAGCAGGTCAGACGAGTTCTGCAGTGTCAGCAAAAGCACTGCAGGCTCATTGATGGTGAAGAAGTTGGTGGACAGGTCGCAGCCGTTGGCATCAATCACTTCTATATAGTAGTCTCCTGCGGCAAGTCCTGTGAAAAGACCATCAGCCTGCGGAGCACCACTGCTCAGGGCATACGTATAGGGCGCTGTTCCTCCGTTGGCCTCGATGGCCAAGCTTCCCGAATTGTCACCATTACATTGCAGGTCGGTGAGCACTGGTGCATCAAGTGCCAATGGTGCTGTAGGTTCAGTTACGGTGGTCTGTCCGCTATTTGTACAGTTGTTGGCATTCACAATGGTTATGGTGTAGGTGCCGGCTGCAAGCGCGGTGAAGTTGTCCTCGTCCGTAATGGAAGGAGCACCATTGATGCTCACCTCCCATGGTGTGGTTGACGGCAGCACGGCCAATATGTTGATGCTGCCTGTGCTCTCTCCAAAGCAGCTTACTGCTGTCGGGGTAAGTGTGAACTCTGGGTTACGGTATATCTCCACTACTTGCGTAAGGCTGGCGGTGCACGACTGTGAAGAGACCACCGAAAGGGTCACATCATAGAATCCATCTTCTGCGAACACATGCGATGGGTTGCTGAGTATCGAACTGCTGTTGTCGTCAAAATCCCAACCATATACACCGGCATCAGATGCGTTGGTGAATGCCACTGCATTGCCCTCGCAAACCGATGCGAACGAGAAGCTGACCACAGGCGAAGGGATGACATTCACGTTGTTGGTGATGGTGGATGTGCAACCACCGGGAGCAGTGACGGTAAGCGTGGTAGAGAATGCACCACTTGTTGCATAAACATTGGTAGGGTTCTGCAAGGTGGAGGTGTTGCCATCGCCAAACTGCCAATCGTAGGTGAGCGAAGTGCCGAAGCTCAGGTCGGTGAACTGTGTGGCATTGCCCTCACATGCATTTCCAGCTACGAATTGGGCCTGTGGCAGGGCACTGACCAATGCAGGAAGCTGAATCTGGTCGGTACAGCCATCATCAGACACCACAGTGAGTGTTACCGTGAATGTGCCCGAAGTGGCATAGGTGTGCACAGGGTCTATATCGTTGCTTACTGGGCTGCCATCACCGAAGTTCCATGTATAGCTGAGGGCACCATTGTAAATGGGGTCGATGGAGGTAGCGTTCATAAAGGAGGTCTGTGCACCAAGGCAAACCGGGGCAACGGTGAATGCTGCCACAGGAGATGGAGTAACGGTAACGGTCTGGGTGATCACATCGCTGCAACCATTGGCCGTTACCACTGTGAGCGTAACATCATAGTCGCCTGCTGCTGGATACTGATACAAAGGGTTCACCTGACCGATAGGGGAACTACCATCGCCCATGTCCCATGTCCAACTTACAATGTTGTAACCGCTCTGGATGGTAGAGGTGCTGTTGAAGAACATCACTTCGCCCACACAGGCAGGAGTGAAGGTGAATGCGGCCACAGGCTTGGCATCCACAGTCACATCGAAGGAGCACACATCCGTGTTGCCGCCATCGTCTGTCACGGTGTATTCGATGGTGGTGGTGCCCACTGGGAAAGTAGACCCTGAGGCAAGACCAGAGGCATCGGTCTGGGTGATGCTATAGTTGCAGTTGTCGGTGGCGCTCGGTGCTCCATAAGTGATGGTCGCGCCATTGCCGTCAGTAGCACACACCACGATGTCGGCAGCGCAGGTGATGACAGGAGGAGTTATATCCTCAATCGTCACTGTTGCGGTGCAAGTGTTGCTGTTGCCATTCACATCAGTAACAGTAAGCGTAACGGTGTTTGCACCGATGTTGCTGCAATCAAAGTCTTGGATGTCGAGGGCGTAGGATGCAATACCACAGGCATCATTCGAACCATTGTCAATGTTGGCCGGAGTAGTGCTCGCTTGGCCGTTGGCATCCAATTGCAGGGTGATATCCTGACAGATGGCGTTAGGCAGCACATTGTCCACCACCTCTACAGATACATTGCAGCTTGCCGCGTTGGAAGTAGGATCTGTGACGGTAAGTGTGATGGTGTGCATGTCCACATC
>JBFYQB010000338.1:0-7778 GCA_041302955.1 Flavobacteriales bacterium | reverse complement strand
CGCGGAGTGCTGCTGATGGGCATGACCAACCGCTATGGGAGCATCCTGCTGAACACCTCGAACAAGAGCGAGGCGGCCGTGGGCTACGGCACCATCTATGGCGATATGAACGGTGGCCTTTCGGTGATCGGAGACCTGTATAAGACGGAGGTGTACGCACTGGCACATGACATCAACCGCAATGGTGAGGTGATCCCAGAGCACATCATCAGCAAGGCTCCGAGTGCAGAGCTGCGCCCCGACCAAAAGGACAGTGACAGCCTGCCCGACTATGCCATACTGGACCGGATTCTTCACCATTACATAGAAGAGCGCAAAGGCCCGGCAGAGATCATTGCGCTGGGGCACGATGCTGCTCTGGTGGCGCGCATCCTCCGCTTGGTGAACATCAATGAATACAAGCGCTACCAGACCCCACCTACCCTGCGGGTGAGCCGAAAGGCCTTTGGTATGGGAAGGAGGATGCCGATAGTGGGGAAATACCTGCTGTGAGCTGAGTGATATCTTAGGCAACTAAAAATCGGACGTCCGCATTATCGCGGTGCAAAAAGTGCTCTTCCATCTCCTTATCACTTCTTCATCGAAGGTGGCCCCTACTACATTTGGCGAGCCTTATCAACCCCTAAGCCCCATGCGCACGCTGATCTTTCTGCTGCTATCCTGCATTCTATTGTTGGCCTGCAATGATGCTGCCGACTCCAATGCCGAATACATGGAGGCTACCGATTGCTCGGGCATCAGTCCGACCTATACTGCGGACGTGGCACCCATCCTCAACACCAATTGTGCACTGAGCGGGTGCCACACGGCACTGTCGCCATCGCATGGCCTCAACCTGCAAGGCTATCAGATGGTGAAGAGCACATTCGACCAGCACAAGCTGCTGTGCGCCATCAACCACGGCAATGATTGCAACCCGATGCCGCAGGGCCGGCCCCAATTGCCCGAGGCGGACATCCTTACCATCACCTGTTGGGCCAAGAACGGATTTCCCCAATAAAGCGCTCACGATTTGACGTGCATCAGATGTAGCTGGGGTTCAATATGTGAATCATACAATGCCCAAACGTGATGATGTAACATGCAGGGCATGCGCAGTAGGCAGCTTTGCACCCTTGGCAATAGTGCCCAACCCCTTCGCTATCAACCCATTTCCATGAATCTGAAACGCATATTTGGAGCACTGCTCACCGTGTTGGGCATTGTAGGGCTGATCTATGGTGCTGTGATGTTTGTCAACGATTCGAAGGCCATCAAGGCACTCATCATGTTCAGCGTGCTGGGGCTTGGCTTTTTCATTGCAGGTATAGGGCTTATCCGTACCACCAAGGACGAGGCCTAACCCTTGCGGCATTGCCCACAGGCGATCTGCACAACCCATTTTCCAGGCAATAGCTAAGCCGCAGTCATTACTGCTGCTGTATTCTTTGGCGACCACTGGGTGCTCTCCTCTCTATTCCGCTCTATAAAACGATGGCTTACACATAACCATTGTTGGCTTGCCCATCTATGCTAATGGTTTTTCCAACGATATTAATGGCTTTCCCATTGTCATAGTTGGCAGTCCCATCGATGACTATGGGACTGCCAACGATGTCACAGCATGACCCATCATTAACGATGGGTATTCCAAGTATTTTTATCTTTATCCCATAGAGAACGATGTGACAAGCACCAATAACAGATCCAGACCATGGTAGCAAGACGAAGAAGACTCAGTAGCCCATCAGACGACAACCCAAAAGGCCGAAATGAGATTCCGGAAGGCTTCAACACCGGGGCGTTGATCTATAGTGCCATGCGGCAAACACGCATCACCCAGACCGAGATAGCCCGCAGAACGGGGCGCAATCCCAGCACGGTGAGAGAGGTGCGGAGGCGCAGAAGCACACAGGCCAGCATACTGCACGAATTCTCCATCGCTCTGGGCGTTGACCTCTTCCGCCCGCTGAGCGACAACCTGCCCGAACACATCCGCTCTAATCCAGACAAGACGACCATCGATACATTGAATGCCGAAAAAGAAGCCCTGAAACTTCAGGTCGTTGAGTTGAAGACCCAACTTGCTCAACTGCGCGAAGACAACGGCTATCTGAAGAAAATGATCGACATACTGGCCGCTAAGTAAGAAGGTGGTCATACTAAGATTCCTTTCGCAATAAGGCGCAAAAAACCCCGACCAGACTTCCGTCCGATCGGGGGTTCTTGCTATCCGTTTACGAATCTGTTACTCGCTGATGGATTCCTTCTGCTCCATCTTGTGTTTGCCCTCGCGTTTCTCTCCGCGCTCCTTCATTTTCAATTTGAAGGCGGCCTGCTGTTCGGCCGTGAGGATGGTCATGGCCTTCATCTCTGCTGCCACACGCGTCTTCTCCATCTCGCCTTTCAGCGCATGCATCTTATCGATAAGCAGGTTCATCTCCTTCTGATCGGGATTGTCGCTAAGACGAACGGCCTGCAACTTTTCGCGCAGCACCTTCATTTCGGCCCGCTGTGGTTCGGTGGTCTTCTTCGTATCCTGATAAATGGCCCTCAGGCGGGTCTTCTGCTCCTCGGTGATGTTGGGCAGATCGGCAAATCGGTCGGCCTTGTCACCATCATGGCGCATCTCTTTAGAACGTTTCTCCCCACCCTGTGTCTTCGTATCCTGCGCTGTGGCGGTCAGTGCCATCATGGCAATTACTCCGAGCATTCCTATCTGCTTTCTCATGGCGTTCATGTTTTGGTTCGGAGGCTATGATACCCTCCACTGCAAAAGGTTTAATCAGGCCGTCACCATTTCTTCCAATCCCATGGCATGCATCATTGCCGCGTTGGGTCGGGTGGTGCTCTGGGCCTCGCAGTATTCGGGTCTAAGCCCTTCCACAAAATACATGTCGATGTGGCCCTTGTTCTTCGCGGCTATCTTGCCCCGATGGGTGCACAGGAAGTAGTCGCTCACCAGCGCATAGGTGCTGCCCGATATGTTCACCCGGCCCACTTCGCCACTGCTTTCCATTCGGGCTGCCGTGTTCACGGCATCGCCCCAGATGTCGTAGGCGAATTTGTTCTTGCCTACCACACCCGCAATTACGCTGCCTGTGTGGATGCCCGCCCGAAGCTGCCATACGGCCTCGCCCTTCAGGCGCTTCTCCTGGTTCAACTGTTCCACATGGACAAGAATGTCCAAAGCCGCCATGACCACCTTTATCGGATTGTCGGTATTGCTCACAGGAATGCCGCCAGCAGCCATGTAAGCATCGCCAATGGTCTTTATCTTCTCGATGTGATACTTGGACATCACATCATCAAACACCCGGAAATACTGATCCAGGGAAGTGACCAGCTGGTCGTGGCTTATATTCTCGGTAATGGTGGTGAAACCCACAAAATCCGTGAAAAGCACCGACACCATATCGTAATGCCTCACCGATGCCTTGCCATGGGTCTTCAGCTCTTCGGCCGTTTCCTTGGGCAGGATGTTGAGCAGCAATTCATTGCTCCTGTCGCGTTCATCGCGCAGTTCGTGTGTGCGGACATCCACCAGTTGCTGCAACTGCTTGCGGTCGCGCAGCAGCTTACGTTCACGCACCTTCACTACCAGAAATAGGATGCCCGCCCCTGCCACAACCGCGAAAACGATGAACCCCCATGTGCGATAGAACGGAGGCAACACCGTGAACACATACTCCACAGGCTGTTGGGTCCATACGCCATCGTCATTGCGGGCGCGAAGCATGAACGTATAGGTGCCCGGGGCAAGGTTGGTGAAAGTGGCTTGCGTAAGTGACGTGACAGGCGACCATTCCTCCTGAAAGCCATCGAGTTTCCACTGATAGCGTACCCTGTCCAAAGCAGTCAGGTCGATGCCTTTGACATGAAAGGTGATGCTGTTGGAAGCAAACGGCAGTTCAAGACCAATGGGCAGACCGAATCTGTCTGTACCCTGCGCAAAGGTCGTGCTGTCCCAATCCATGGCACCAAAACCGAGCGAAACATGGTCGATGAAGGTGCTAGGTGGAGCAATGGCGGTCGTAACGGCCTTGGGATCGAAACGGGTGACGCCCCGCACCGTGCCGAACCAGATATTGCCATCGCGGTCAAGGCATATGCCATTGTCGGTGGTCTCCGTGCCGGTGAATCCATCCTCGGTGCCATAGTGCCGCACACTGTTTATGTTTCCCGCTGAATCAAAGGACAGGCGCGATACACCCGTGGCAGTGCCCGTCCAGAGCTGACCTTTTGCATCGAACGCCAATTGGTGAATATCGACCGATACAAGGCCATCCTGCGTTCCAAAATGACGGAAATCCGAAGCACCAGGCGTCCCATCGCGTCTGTTGCAAACGAACAGTCCATGCCCTTCCGAGCCCAGCCACACTTTGCCCGATGCATCGACCACAAGCGAGGTGACGGAGTTCAGGTCCTTGGGGAATTTCGGGTAAAGGGTCTGGTCGCCATCAAAAATGACCACAGCATCGTGCAGAAAACCAGCCCATACCCGTCCCGATGCATCGCGGCAAAAAGCAGACACCTCACTCTGAGTAAGCGTTTCATTGGTATGATAACGGTTGAACACGTGGCCTTTTTCAGTAAGCAGAAAATGGGTCACACCCGAAGTGCTGCCTACCCATACGCTGCCATCGGCATCAAAAAGCATGGCCTTGACCACTTCTCCGAACGGCTTCCCATCGGGTGCGAAGGGTCTGACATTGGTGCCGCTGGCGATGAGAATGCCCTTATCGGTGCCGTGCCATACCTCGCCCGTTGGTGCAATGACGATGGTATGCACCACTCCGTCACCGAACAAGGGCGACACTGCGTTGCGCTCTATGGCCCATTGGCCGTCTGTGCCATTGGGCCGCAATTCGCTTAGGCCACTTGCTGTGCCAAGGCGCATGGCCCCATCGGCCATCTGCCTTACAGCTAACACCTGATTGCCCGCCAACCCATGCCTGCGGGAGAAATGCGTGAACTGCTCGCCACTGAATCGGCATAGCCCGCCATATTGCGTAGCCAACCAGACATTGCCCGATCGGTCGAGCAGCAGATCGCGGATGCGGGCATTGCTCAGTCCATTGGCCTCTACAAAGAATCGGAAGGATGTGCCATCAAAGCGCAGCGCACCATCCTGCGTACCGAACCACATATGGCCTCTTCCATCCTGAGCAATGGCCCTGATAGGAGCATTGACACGCTCGTCTCCTACGGGGCGCATGCACGAATCTCCGTCAAAGTACCCTACTCCACCCTCGGTGCCCAGCCATACCTTGCCGAGGTCGTCCTCAAATAGTTCGCTCACGCGGATGTCCGGAAGGCCATTTGCTGTGGTGAACTGTTCCCATCTGTTGCCCGTTACGCGCAGCAGCCCATTGTCGGTGCCGAACCAAAGCCGCCCCTTGGAGTCGGCAAGGGCACAGTGAATGTTGGCAGCAGCATCAAGCAAAGGATGGGCTATCGCCTCAACGATGACCCCTTCTGACGGCAAAAGGCGCACACGGCTTATGCCTGCACCCATGGTTCCGACCCAGATGGCACCAGTGGTATCCTGCGCCATACTGCGCACATAATTGCCCGAAAGGCCATCGGTCGTATCGACCTTGTGAAACTTGCGGCCATCGAAATATACCAGGCCTTGACCATCCATTCCTGCCCATATGTTACCGTCCCGGTCGTTCAGCAGCGCCCTGACGGTGTTACCGGGAAGGCCATTGGAAAGGTTGAACACCTCGAAACGTATCCCATCAAAACGGGCCAGTCCACCGCCCTCGGTGCCGGCCCAAAGGTGGCCGCGGTCATCCTCGGCCATGCAATAGACCCCGCTACGCGGCAGGCCCTCATCCACCGAAAACCGTGTGAAACCATACTGCTGCGCATAGCTGTCCATGGCCAACAGAAGCAACAGGATGAAAGCAATGGGTCTGAATGGATGCATGGTCGGTTCCGGTCAAAATTAAGCAACCGATGACGGTGGGGTTAATTAACATGGCCGTGTTGAATACCACACTTCTGGTCGCCAAAGGCCGCCCTTGGCCTCCGCTACTTTTGAAGGACATTAATTCCCTTGGATCATGTTGAAGATAAGACCCGTTGCCGTGGTGCTTTCGTGCGTTGTAGTGTTGGCCTCCTGCGTTTCGGAACGGAAGTTTCAGGACGAGATGGCAAAGCTGAACTCCTGCGCTGAGGAAAGGGCCAAACTGCGGTCTGACAATCTGAACCTGAGCGCATCGAACAGCGACCTGCAGATAGAACTTGACGACCTGAAGAAAAAGGCCGAGACCTTGCGCAACGATACTGCCATGCTTGGCAACACGCTGAGACGGACAACTTCCAACTATGAGAAACTGACCTCGACCTACGACCAGCTTCTCAGACAGTCTGACAAGTTGAAGGAGGGCAGCATTGCCGACACGAAACGACTTTCGGACGAATTGCAATCCACACGCAACGACCTGCAGAAGAAGCAGGATGCCCTGCGCGAAATAGAGCTTGCATTGGCCAAGAAAGAGGGCAACCTTGACAAGATGGACAAGGACCTGAACCAAATGAAGATAGAACTGGAGAAAACGCGTGTAGGGCTTTTGGAGCGCGAACTCCGCGTCATGGAGCTGGAAGACATCCTATCTGCCAAGGACAGCGCGGTGGTCAATCTGAAAAACCGCATCGCGGCTGCCCTGTTGGGTTTTGCCGATCAAGGACTGACCGTGGAACAGAAGAACGGAAAGGTGTATGTGTCGCTGGAAGACCGTCTGCTGTTCGCCTCCGGCAGCTGGGTGGTAGATGTGAAGGGCAAAGAGGCGCTGAAGAAGCTGGCATCCGTGCTGGAGACTCAGCCCGAAGTAAGCATTCTGATAGAAGGCCATACGGACAATGTGCCTTACAAAGGCAGTGGGCAAGTGAAGGACAACTGGGACCTGTCTGTAATGCGGGCCACGTCCATCGTCAAACTATTGACCACCGAGGCCAGGCTCGACCCGAAACAACTGACCGCAGCAGGCCGCAGCGAATATCTGCCATTGGAGGCCGGAGATGCGCCTGAGGCACGCAAGAAGAACCGGAGGACAGATATCATCATCTCTCCGAACTTGGACGAACTGTTCAAATTGCTGGAGAAGAACTGACCGCTGCAGGCGGGTCATCGCATGAAAGCATACCGCTTGTTGCGGTGCTTTTCCAGTTTCACCATGCGATGAAAATTGGTGAGCATGCCCATCGGGGTGTCCACCACAGTGGAATTGGCAAGCCATGAGGGAATGCTGCCTTCGGGGTCCGACTGAAACTCGTAATCAAGTCGTGTGCGGCCATCGGCCAGCGAGGTGAAGACCCAGATGCCGTAGCCCTTTGTAAGTCTGATGGCCGATTCCTGCCTCGGATAGATGTCGGGCAGTCCGGTGGCCACAACCTTTACCGAACGCGTCTTTGCATCATACCTGTAACTGTACTGAATGGCGCAGTCGCGGTCGGTGACGGGCCAAGGGGCTTTGAAACGGAGGTAATGCCGCTGAACCGTATCGCCCAGCACGGAGATGGGCTCGGCCTGCGAACAATTGGGGAACAGTTCTTTGAGGCGTGGCACATCCTTGAGCACCGAGATGCAGCTTTCCAAAGGAGCATCGAAAATGGTGACGGCCTTGCCCGCCTTTAGCCCATACCCGGCCACATCCTTGGTAAAGACCTTGATGCCTTTCTCGTCCTTCCTCAGCTCCCAATCGCGCTGGGCCATGGAAAGCCCCGGAAGGAGGAGCAGTGCAACTAAGAGCAGACTGTTTCGCATGGCATGGTGCTGAACGGAGCCCTCT
>JBFYQB010000337.1:0-8737 GCA_041302955.1 Flavobacteriales bacterium | reverse complement strand
AAGATGAACTCCAAGATGAGCGAGTTCATGGAATTCGACCCTGCATTGGTGGAAAAGCAGATGCAGTTGGAGAAACTGTTCGATGAGGTGATGTCGGACGAGATGAAAGAACTCTTCAAGAAAATGGAAGAGATGATGGACGAACTCACCAAGGACAAGGCACAGGAACTGATGGAGGACATGAAGTTCAGCAGCGAAGACCTGGAGAAGGAGCTCGATCGCAGTCTTGAGCTTTTCAAACAATTGGAGTTTGAACAGAAATTGGAGCAGACCAAGGAACGGTTGGAAGAACTGGCCAAAGAGCAGGAAAAGTTATCCGAAGAATCTCTCAAGAAGGACAGCGACAAGGAGCAATTGAGCGATAAGCAGGATGAACTGAAAAAGGAATTCGATGAGTTGAAAAAGGAAATGGACGACCTTGAGAAGCAGAACAGCGAACTCGATCGGCCTAATAAAATGGACGACCTCAAGGAAGAAAAAGAGGCTGTGACCGAGGAACAGGAGAAAAGCAAGGAACAGCTTCAAAAAGACCAGAAGCAGAAAGCCTCGGACGCGCAGAAGAATGCTGCCAAGCAGATGGAAAACATGGCCCAGAAAATGGGGGCCATGATGGAACAGATGCAACAGGAGGCCCAAGGCGAGGACATTGATGCGCTGCGCCAGATCGTGGACAACCTGCTCACACTCAGTTTCGATCAGGAAAAACTGATGCTCAGCGTGAAAGGCACCAATCGCAACGACCCCAAATACACGGAGCTGGTGCGGGAGCAGCTTAAACTGAAGGACGACAGCAAGCTCATCGAAGATTCATTGTATGCCCTCAGTAAGCGCGTTCCGCAGATAGAGACCATCGTAAACCGCGAGATCCGCTCGGTGAACAGCAACATGGGCAAGGCCATCAGTTCCATGTCACAACGATTGACACCCGAGGCTGCATCCCGTCAACAGCAGGCCCTGACGTCCGTAAATAATCTTGCGCTGTTGCTCAGTGAAAGCATAGATCAGATGCAACAGGCAATGGCACAGGCATCTGGAAGTGGGGCGTGCAAGAAGCCCGGAAAGGGGAAAAAGCCATCTGCAGGCAGCATGCGTTCGCTTCAGGAACAGCTCAACAAGCAGATGGAGCAGATGAAGAAGGGCATGGAAAAGGGCGGTCAGGAAAAAGGACCGAAACCCGGAGGCAGCAAGCCCGGACAAGGTGGTATGGGCGGCATGAGCAAGGAGATGGCCAAGATGGCGGCCCAGCAGGAAGCATTGCGCCAAATGGTGCGCGAATACGAGAACGAACTGAAAAAGCAGAACGGTGGCAAGGGCAGTGGTGGCGACATGGACGACCTGAGCCGCAAAATGGAGCAGACCGAAACCGACATCGTGAACAAGCAGATCACCCGCGAAACGATGATGCGTCAGCAGGAGATACTCACCAAACTGCTGGAGGCCGAGACAGCCGAGCGCGAACGCGAACAAGAAGAACGCAGGGAAAGCCGCGAGGCCAAAGATGAGGATCACAGTAACCCTGAAATTTATTTGGAGTATAAGAGGCGGAAAAACAATGAGACCGAGCTGCTTCGGACCGTGCCCGCCAATCTGAATCCCTTCTACAGGACCAAGGTTGATGAGTATTTCAAGAAGCAGGCGGAATAATCTGCCGAAATGGAAAAATTGAGCGTGAACTTCGAGTCAAAGGCCGACAATATTGTCGTGGCCGAGAAGTTGGTGGACGATGTGTGCACCAAGTTCAAAGTAGATGAAGATTACTACGGTAATATCCTTATCGCGCTTACCGAGGCCGTGAACAATGCCATTAATCACGGCAATCGCCAGAAAACAGAGAAGAAGGTTCACATTGACTTCTTCAGCAATGGCGACCATTCATTGCATTTCGTTGTAAAAGACCAAGGGCAAGGTTTTGACTTTGCGCACCTGCCCGACCCTACAGACCCTGCCAACTTGGTGAAGATCAGCGGCCGTGGCGTATTTCTGATGCGCAATCTTGCCGATGCCGTGGAGTTCTCTGATAATGGAGCCACGGTCGAGATGGTGTTCAAGATGGCCTCCTAGAGTTGCCACTCTTCCATTATCGTTTCTTCCGACTCAATCTTCCTATTTCCACAAAGTGATAGAGTTCTTCTCTGAGGATACCGATTTCGTTGTCTCCGATCAGAAAAAGCTGACGGAATGGATAACCACAGTTGTGGAGTCGGAGGAAAAGACCCTTGGTGCCATCAGCTTCATCTTCTGTTCGGATGATTATCTGTTGAAGATCAATCAGGAACACCTCCAACACGACTACTACACGGACATCATCACCTTTGATTATTGCGAAGGGAAGCAGACCTCGGGCGATCTGTTCATCAGTGTCGACCGGGTAAAGGAGAATGCAGCAGAACTCAAACTTCCGTTTGAAGATGAACTGCACCGCGTGATGGTGCATGGTGTGCTGCATCTGCTGGGCTACAAAGACAAGACCGCCAAGCACAAGACCGAGATGACGGCCAAAGAGAACCACTATCTCGCTTTGCGTTAAGTGCTGAAAACAAAAAAGTCCTGCCATTGCTGACAGGACTTTTTGCTTCTGTGCCCAGGAAGGGAGTCGAACCCTTACGCCTTGCGGCACACGCACCTGAAACGTGCGCGTCTACCAGTTCCGCCACCTGGGCAGGTGGGCCGCAAAGATAGATTTCCTTTCCATTCTTGTGCTGCTTCAAGGAATTGTTAACAAAGGCCATTGGAAGACCTTGTTCGCAGTACCGATCCTCAGCATTGGATTACTTTTGACGCCCCAATCATCTTACACCAATAAAATGAAGAAACAGCTACTCGCCCTTTCCCTTTGTTCTATCGCATTCGTATCGCAAGCGCAAATCTCTGATTGCTCTGAGCTTTTCATTTCTGAATATGTGACAGGAAGTGGAAACAACCGCGCTATCGAGCTTTATAACCCTACCAACGCCCCTGTGGATCTGGCCGGCTATAAAGTAGGGCGTTTCCGTGATGGCTCTGGAACTCCAATGCTTGTAGAGTTGGCTGGTACTATTCCTTCACTTGGAACCTATGTTATCGTAGTGGACAAGCGCAATCCGAATGGAACAGGGCTGGAAGCTCCAGTTGATGATGCCTTGGCGGCCGTTGCCGACACCTTTGTAAACCCTGTTTACGTGCAGTCAAATTCACCATTCTATTTCAATGGTGATGATGCAGTTCCATTGATCAAAGGTACCAGCACCCTTTTGGACATCGTAGGCCGTATAGGTGAAGATCCAGGAACTGCTTGGGCGGATGCCAACGGAACATGGTGGACTATTGACAAGACCCTTATCCGTAAGGCCACCGTGCTGAAAGGCGATGACAACGGTCTGGATGAATTCCTACCTGAAGTGCAGTGGGACAGCTTGCCAGAGAACACCTTCACCAACCTTGGATGGCACGATTGCGATTGCGCCAATGTGGGTGTGAACGAACAGCAGGAAGCGAGGATCAACATGTATCCAAACCCGGCAGCTGACAAGCAATTGTTGGTGTCTGCGAATAAGAATATCGCCAACATCACTGTTTACAACGTGATAGGCCAAGAGGCTGAACGTGCCGATCTGCGTCAGGCAGCTGTTGCCACACATCGTTTCAACCTTCAGCATCTTGCCACTGGCATGTATGTGGTTCGCGTTGAATTGACAGACGGTGCCATCATTTCCCGCAAGGTGATGTTGGGCAAGTAATCGGGCATCAACCGTTTTTTCATGCGACATTTCCTGTTGACGTTGGCGGTGTGCTTGACCGCCATGGGGGCCTTCGCCCAAAAGACAAGGCTGTATGGCACAGTGAAGGATGCCACATCTGGCGAGCCACTCATTGCAGCCAGTGTATTGGTTGCCGAGGGGCAGGGCGTGGTCACCGATCTTGATGGCAAGTACACTATCGAAGTGGCCAATGGAAGCTACACGCTTACCATTTCCTATATAGGCTATGAGCAGCAGACCAAGACCGTAACGCTGAAGGGCAACCCTTTGGAAATGAACTTCGCGCTGACCACCGTTACGCTCAACGAGGTGCGTGTGGTGGCCGACATGGCGGTAGGTCGTGAGACCCCAGTAGCGTTCACCAACGTGGACCCGGTAAAGATCAAGCAGGAACTTGCAGGGCAGGATCTGCCTATGCTGCTCAACTCCACTCCGGGCGTGTATGCGACCAATCAGGGCGGTGGCGCGGGCGATGCGCGGGTCACTATCCGTGGGTTCAGTCAGCGCAATATCTCGGTGATGATAGATGGTGTTCCGATGAACGATATGGAGAAAGGTTGGGTCTATTGGAGCAACTGGTTCGGATTGGACGGGGTTACGCAGCGTGTGCAAGTGCAACGCGGTCTGGGAGCGAGCAAGCTGTCCATACCGGCAGTGGGTGGCAGCATGAACATCCTGACGCAGAGCATCACCTCCAAACCATTCACCGAGATACAGCTCACAGTGGGCAACAATGGACTGGTGCGCACCAACATCGGATACAACTCTGGCAAACTCAAAGGCGGATGGGGCGTAACAGCCGCATTTGCCTACGACCGTCAGGACGGATGGGTAGATCAGACCTACGCCAGCCGTTTCTTCTATTTCATCAAATTGCAGAAGCAACTGGGCAACCACACCCTGAGCTTTGGTGCCATGGGCGCCCCGCAGGACCGTGGACAGCGCACACAGAAGGAGCAGATTCATTTGTACGACCGCGAATACGCACAGGAACTCGGTGTGGACCTGAACGATGTGTCTGTGACCAGCAATCCACTGTATGGTGGATATGGTGCTCGCTACAATGGCGATTGGGGCACATTGAGACGCAGCAGGAACAATCCGAACGCATCGCAGGAGGTGCTGAACACCAACCAGAATTTCTACCACAAGCCGATCCTCAATCTGAAGCATTTCTGGGCTAAGGACAAGGTGGCAGTGTCCAACATCCTCTATGGTTCGCTGGGTCAGGGAGGAGGCACATTCCTACGCGGCAACACCTCTGAACTGGACAACAGAGGCCAACTGGACATGGCGGCCATCTACAACGAGAACGTGACAGGCACCGTGTTCGCACCGCCTTACGACCTTACCGCTGTGGACGACACATCGCAATACAAGTCCAAGAATTTTGTGCAGGCCAACATGAACAATCACTACTGGTATGGCCTGCTGTCTACGGTGAACTATACCATCAGCCCCAAATGGGAAATGTCTGTGGGTGTAGATGCGCGGGCATTCTGGTTGGAGCGTTACAGCACACCGTATGACCTGCTTGGTGGCGACTATGCAGTGGTCAATTCTACAGCGCAACAGTCAGATCTTTTCGACCCGAACGATGTGGTGAAACGCAATGGAGATGTGGCAGGCTATCGCACCAACACATCTGTTTACACCGCTGGTGTGTTCGGCCAATTGGAATACAAGGCCAAGAAGTTCACAGGGTTTCTTAGTGTATCTGGTGGCTACAACGCTTACATCCGCTCGGACCAGATGCGCAAGCGCGACCTTGTGCTGTCGGACACCACGATGCGTCAGGCCTTGGGCATCAACGACACCATCAATTACAACGGGCAGAACTATACCCATGAATCGGAAGAGGCCGAAATCGCATCTACCGACTGGGTGAGCTATTGGGGCGGCACAGCCAAAGCGGGTGTCAACTACAACATCACCGACCACATGAACGTGTTCTTCAATGGCGGTGTGTTCTTCCGCCCTCCCACTATCACCGATGTGTATTCGGGCAGCACCTTCTCGTTGGTGCAGGGTGTGGGCAACGAATTCGTCTGGGGCTTGGAGCTGGGCTATTCGGTGAAATATCCACGATGGGCGGCCAATCTCAACCTGTATCGCACCACATGGGAGAACCGCCCGGTGCGAAGCCGTTCCACCCTCATTGGTGGTACATTGGTCACAGTGGCCATTCCGGCATTGGGCGCCATTCACCAAGGTATTGAGCTGGATGCTGTTTACAAGACCCCGTTCTTCTTTGATGTGGAGGGACTTATCTCCCTTGGCGATTGGACATGGCAGGGCGGCAGCAAAGCCTACTATTATGCCGAGCAGAGCGATACGCCCATCGATTCGATCGACTTCGATGCCACAGGCGTGAAGGTGGGCGATGCCGCACAGCTGCAAGTAGCCGGTGCGTTGAAGTTCTACCCGCTGAAGAATGGATATATCAAAGGGCAGTTCACGTATTTCGACTGGAATTATGCCAACTTTGATGCCACCACGCTGCAAGGCGACAACAAAGGCCGACAGTCGTGGCAGATGCCTTCTTACTACCTCTTCGACATTCACGCTGGCTATACCATCAACCTGAAAAAAGCCGACATCACGCTGAGTGCAAGTGTACTCAATGTGCTTGACGCCCTCTACATCTCTGATGCTGACAACAACGGTGCTTCCGGTTCGCAGACCTTTGACGCCACAGGCGCCACGGTGTTCGTAGGCATGGGGCGCAGATGGACGGCTTCGGTGGCGGTGAAATTTTAATGGGTCGATAAGACCAAAGCGTGGATCGCAACAATTGAGCTTGAACTTTGAATTAAACCTTTGAAACAATATCCTTTGAAACATCTCCTCTCCTTCCCTATTGCTCTGCTGGTGGCTTTCAGCGCCTTCGGACAGGCTTCGTTGCCATCCTTTGCCAATTTTGATGATCCGCTTCCAGAAGGATGGACAGAAAGCCTTGATGTGGTGGTGGGCAACACACGCTATACCAACGGCCTGGTGGGTGCTGCCTGCCGTTTGGATGCCACGGGAGAATATGTGGTGGTGAACTTTGGCGATGTATGCGGCAGCATCACCTACCATGTGAAAGGTCAGGGATCACCGCTCACCAACGATGTGTTCACCATTCAGGAATCGGCCAATGGCAGCACATGGACCACACTGCGCCAACTGACCGGAGCACAGATAAACAACGATGCATTCCAGCAGTATGTGGATGCTCCGCAGGGCACAAGCCGCTACATCCGTTTCTTCTTCACGCAGAAACAGAGCGGGCGTAACATGTCCATCGATGAGATAACCTTGGACGAGCAGGGCGCTACCGATGCGCAGGAGATCAACGTGACCAACGGTGGCAATGTGGTGTTCAGCGGGTCTGAATTCGTAGTGGGCAATGCGGCCACGACCGATTTCAGCATCGTCAATTTCAACCTTCCGAGCGGCACTGCACTGGATGTGAGCAGCATCGTTATCAGCGGCACGCACGCTTCAGATTTCAGTGTTTCGGGCGTTTCTGCACCTTTCTCGGTAGCGGCCAACAGTGCTGAGGCATTCACCCTCAACTTCACAGCTGGTGCCAATGGTTCGCGCTTTGCCACCATGACCATCAACAACAATGATGCGAATGGAGACGAGACCGCATACGTGATAGACCTGGTAGGCATAGGTGGCAACCTTGCCACCGAGCCAACAGCACAGGCCACCAACATCACCATCACAGACCTTACCACCTATGGCTATGACGTGAGTTTCAGTGCTGCATCGCCCACCGCAGAGAACTACATCGTTACCCGCGGTATCAATGCCGCTTTCCTTGCTCCGCCTGTTGATGGGCAGACCTACGTGAAAGGCGACTACATCGATGCATTCACCCAAGTGGTGCATGTGGGTCCGGCAGGAACTTTCCGCCCAACGTTTGTTGTTGCCAACACGGAATACAACTTCAACGTATTCGCCTTCAACGGCCCTGTCGGATACCAGAATTACCTGACAGACAGCCCGCTGATGGGCACTGTGAACACGCCTGCCACCATGATGGGCAACTACTATCAGGGGCTGAATGCATCTTCTGCCAACTTCCTTACCGAGCTGCAAAGCACCATTTCCACAGGAACGAACCAAGTGTTCTACAGCAACTATTCGCCCGCGTTCATCACTCCGTTCCTTGCCCGCGACACTACGGATGGGCAGCGCGTGGTGACCTGCGTATACTCGGGCTATCAGCACATTTTCACAGGAGCGTTCTTCTACGATGTCATCAGCCGCGAGCACACCTTTGCCCATAGCTGGATGCCTACCTGGCCCGATGAGGACGGCCCATACTACTCCGACCTGCAGAACCTTTTCCCTGCCCACCAGAACAGCGCCAATGCGGTGCGCAGCAACTACCCGCTCGGTGTGGTGGTGGATGTTACCAGCACATTCCAAGGAGCCAAGTATGGCAACAACGCCAACGGCCAACGGGTGTATGAGCCCCGTGATCAGCACAAGGGCGATGCTGCACGTGCACTTTTCTACATGGCCACCCGCTACAACAACCAGAATCAGGACTGGTCGCTGCCCGAGCAGATCGATCAGTTCCTCATCACCTACGGACAGGATCAGGACGTACTGAAAACATGGCATTGGAACGACCTGCCCGACAACTGGGAGATTTCGCGCAATGACTTTATCGAGAGCGCACAGGGCAACCGCAACCCATTCATCGACAGTGTGGACTGGGTGTGCCGCATCAACTTCAGCAACATGACGCTTATCGACAACCCGGAGTCGCCCTGCTTCACAACAGGCATTGAAGAGACCGAGCTGGGCAGCCTGTCCATCGTTCCAAACCCGTCCAACGGTCAAGTGAGCCTTGGTCTGGACCTGCGCGAGGCCCAACTGCTGCAAGTGGATGTGATGGACATGGCCGGCAAGCGCGTGCATACCGCTGCCATCAATGCCGCCCAAGGCGTTTCGCGCCATGCCTTCGACCTCAGCGCGGTGCCTGCGGGCATCTACCT
>JBFYQB010000336.1:0-3434 GCA_041302955.1 Flavobacteriales bacterium | reverse complement strand
ACAATCATTTCTGGGCGAAGCGAAAATGGATACCGTAATGCACCATTACCTGAAACAATGGCGATTTAAACATCCATATCCTGAAGATTTCCGAAAAGTGGCTTTGGAAGTAACAGGAGATTCGTTGTGTTGGTTTTTTGATGACCTGGTTAACACTGACAAGACGCTTGACTATTCCATATCCAATGCTCAAATTGTTGGTGATTCGCTAAAAATCAAGGTTCGCAATGTTGGGAAAGTTATCGCTCCATTTCCGATTACTGTAATGCGAAATGATTCGATTCAAGACATCTATTGGTTTCCAGGTGCTGAAGGTTCATTCTGGGTGGTGGTCAAATGCGATGCGTGTGATAAGATCTTGATTGATGCCAACAACACAATACCTGACATCAATATGAAGAATAACTCAATGCAGGTGATTGGTTTCGGAAAGGATATTAATCCAATGAAAGCCCATTTAGCAGCGTTTATCGAAGCCGATGATAGAAACCATATCGCATTCTCTCCAATTCTTGGCGGAAATACTACTGACGGATTTATGCTTGGCGTGGCAATCTACAACGACATTTTACCCAAAAACCGATTCAGCTATACAATAATGCCTATGTATGCATTTGGAAGCAAAGGCTTGACAGGCATGGCGGATATACATTACACGGTATTCCAAAAAGAACAGTTGCCCTCTGTGAAATTCAGAATTCAGGGACAGAGATTTATGATTGGCCAACCTACGAATTCACCCTATTTGCCCGGCAACATTATTCGTCCAGAAATATCGCTTCTATTCCATCCTGAAAACAGAAGGAGCAACATCGCGCATGACATACGATTGCGTGTCAATCTTTTCATCCGTGAAAATTCAGACAAGGTAAACCATGTGATTCCTCAGCTTACCTATGTATTCAATCAATCATTCAAACCTCATTCCTCGCGCATTACAGCCGACCTGCAATGGTTTGAGGGGCATACAAAATTGAGTTTGGAAGCTATTTACAACTTTGCCTTCAGACGCAGCAGAGGGTTAAGAGCAAGGTTCTTCATCGGAAAGATTTTCAGAGAGTCATTCAGTTCCATCTATAATTTTAGAATGAGCAGTCATCGAGGTTATCAGGACTATTTGCACGAAGGGGCATTTTTCGGTCGCAATGAGACCTCAGGATTTGCAGCACAGCAGATGATAGAAGCCGATGGTGGTTTCAAGACCTACATGAATATAGGTGCATCCAATAATTGGCTCACAGCATTGAATCTGAGTTCAACATTATATCGGAAAATTCCATTGGAGCTATTCCTGAGTATCGGTGCCTCATCAAACACCGGCTCTGCATTTCCTGGGTCTGAGACGTTTCTTGTTGAATTCGGTGCAAGCATCAATATCATTCCCAACGTTCTTGCAGTGCACTTCCCCTTCTTACTGTCAGGCGATGTGAAACATAATGTGGAATTGAACACAGACAATTACTGGCAACGTATCCGATTCACATTCAACGTGAATGAAATCAAGCCTCGGCAGCGCCTTCAGGCAATGTTCAATTGATAAAAGGTCGAGCATTCCGGTCTTTAAAGACCACATTAAGCACTACACCAGAAAGCACCATGATAATTCCCAGCAAGCTCATCAGATCATAACTCTCGTTAAAGAGAAAGTAGCCATAAACAAGCGCATAAACTGCACCTAGATATTTCATACTGGTGACCAGATTAGCCTTTTCAGCCTGCAAAGCTTTGGTCATGTAAAATTGCCCAATCTGAGTGAATATCCCCAGAAGCATCAACCAAAGCCAATCCATACCCACAGGCATAACGAATTCAAAGATGGAACAAATGGCCATAATCGGAGTGGCCACCAAAGGAAAATAGAATACTACAACCATAGGATGATCCGTATCCTTCAACTTTCGCACACAATTGTAGGCGACCCCCGCAAAAGCTGAGGACAGAATGCCTAAAACCAGAAACAGCACTGATATACGCTCATCAAATCCTTTGAGAATCAATACTCCTGTGAATGCTATTGCGATAAACAACCACTGTAGTTTTCGCATCCGTTCGCCAAGAACATAAATAGCGATGATAGCTGTAAAAATTGGCGACAAATATTGAATAGTGACCGCGCTGGCCAACGGAAGTCTTTGAAGCGTGACAAAGAACAGGGACAAGGCAAGCATGCCGAACACACCGCGCATGAGTAGCAACTTACGATTGTTACCAAATGGATCAATGCCCTTGGGGATGAGATATCCTAAGCATAATACCAACGATATCAGACTTCGGAAGAGAATCAACTCATGGGCTGGCAAGTGAGGTAGAAACTTTACGCACAACTGCATGAGCGAAAACGCAAACGTGCTTATCAGCATGAACCGGATTCCATTAGACATCAACCGCAAAGGTGGCCATTAGAAGCAGTATGTGATTATGGGGTTAGACACCCTGTAATGCTTTGACTTGCCAATAATTTGCCACCTTCGCGGCCATCACACCAATCATAAAGCTACATGTCAAGGATTCATAACTTTAGCGCAGGTCCAAGTATACTACCACAGGAAGTATTTGAAAAAGCTGCTCAAGCAGTGCTCAATTTCAATGGATCAGGTCTCTCGCTCCTTGAAGTGTCACACAGAGGCAAGGATGTGGTTGCCATGACAGACCACGCCATTGCTTTAGTGAAAGAACTGCTTGAAGTGCCTGAGGGCTACTCAGTTGTTTTTCTGCAAGGAGGAGCAAGCCTGCAATTTTATATGAGCGCATTAAACTTCCTAAGTGTGAATGGAAAGGGTGGATATATCGACACGGGTGTATGGAGCACCAAAGCCATTAAAGAAGCCAAGCGAATCGGTGAGATCGATATTGTTGCCTCTTCAAAAGATAAGAATTTCAGTTACATCCCAAAGCATTTTTCAGTGCCAGAAGGCCTTGATTTTCTGCATTACACCACAAACAATACCATTTACGGAACTGAATTCTTCAATTCGCCTGTAACGAATGCACCATTGTTAGCCGATATGTCATCGGACATTTTCAGTCGGAAAATCAATGTTGCTGACCACGCACTTATCTATGCAGGAGCGCAAAAGAATATGGGGCCAGCTGGTGTTACATTGGCGATAGTAAAAGATAGCTTGCTGGGAAAAACAGGTCGCGACCTGCCTGCTATGCTTGATTATCAGGTGCACATCAAAGGTGAGAGTATGTTCAATACTCCTCCGGTATTTGCAATCTACGTTTCGATGCTAACGTTAGAATGGTTAAAAGCAAAAGGTGGAGTAGCATGGGCCGAGAAGAACAATATCGCAAAGGCCGATCTTTTCTATACCGAAATGGACCGCAATCCATTATTCATCGGCACAGCGGCTAAAGAGGACCGGTCACGTATGAACGCGACATTTCTGCTCAAGGATGAATCTTTAGACACCGATTTCAGCGCGATGCTC
>JBFYQB010000335.1:0-3238 GCA_041302955.1 Flavobacteriales bacterium | reverse complement strand
CCCAAAGAGATGCAGTTCGGGGAGTTCTTCATCCCAAGTCGCACGGGGCAACGCCTGCCATTGGGAACTTTCCTACGCTTTACCCGCCCCTGATGCGCACCGTTGCCAAGGCCGAGACCACGACCCACGAGCTGTTGAAGCGCTTGCTGGGCGGAGCTTCCAACTCTACTATCAAACAGTACTTTGCATCGGGGCGCGTGGTGCTGAACGGTACACCTGTCCGCTCCGGCAAAGACCCCGTGAAGCCCGATGATGTGATGGAACTGCTGCGCGAAAAGGCTCAGCCCAGCGTTGCAGCTCATTTCCGCATTGTTTGGGAGGATGACGCCATCATTGTGGTGGACAAGGAAGCGGGAGTGCTGTCGTCCGGAGAAGGCATTACCCGCAAACCCACGCTGCACAAGCTGGTGGACAACCACGTGCGCACTCAGAGCAAAAGCAAGCAACAGGCCTATGTGGTGCATCGTCTGGACAAAGAGGTGACGGGGCTGATACTGTTCGCCAAGTCGGAGAGGGTGCAGCAGGGATTGAAGGACAACTGGCGCAGTTTCACCAAGAAATACCTTGCCCTGACGGAGCGGAAACCATCGCCCCTGCAAGGCACCATAGACACATGGTTGGTGGAACGCGGGCAGATGATGCATGTGTGCACACCACAGACCAAAGATGCCGTAGAGGCCATCAGTCACTACCGCCACGTCAGCGACCATGGTGCATATTCCTTGGTGGAAGTGACGCTGGAAACGGGCAAGAAGAATCAGATACGCGTTCACTTGGCACACATCGGTTGCCCCATAGTGGGCGATAGGAAGCACGGTGCCGATGCAAAAGTGGAGCGCGATGTGCGGCTTATGGCAGCCCACTTGCAGATCGTGCATCCCACAACTGGCGAAGCGATGCAGTGGGAATTGCGCCCATCGGGCAAGTTCATGCGGCCTTAGCAGGCGCTATCTTCGCAACCCCTATCTACCCTGCATTGACCACCACGTTTCTTGCCGCGAACACATATGATTTGGATGCCGTGGCCGAGCACTTGAAACAGGTCGCAGCCTCCGAGCGCATCTTCCTGTTCCATGGAGAAATGGGTGCTGGTAAGACCACATTGATCCAAGCATTCTGCCACAAAATGGGGGTCACAGACCGCATGAGCAGCCCCACATTCTCGCTAGTGAATGAGTATGAAAGCGCGGATGGCCCCATCTATCATTTCGATTTGTACCGTGTGGAAAACGAGGCCGAGCTTTTTGATATTGGCCTTGAGGAGTACCTCTACAGTGGATATATTTGTCTTGTGGAGTGGCCGGAGATGGCCCCTTCGCTTTTCCCTAAAAAGCATGTGAGCGTGAACATCGAAGTCGATGGTTCTGCGCGAAAAATATCGGTCATCCTTCAACCATGAGAAAAACAGACCCAGGACGATTTACCCTCACTGCTTCTTCTGGGCTGATGCCCAAAGAGGAGATGCTGGAAGTGTCGAAGACCAACCAGCGCCAATACATTGGCCTGCCTGCCGAATGCACCTTGCAGGAGAATCGCGTGGCTTTGGTGCCCGAAGCAGTGGCACGACTGGTGAACAACGGCCACGAGGTGGTGGTGGAGACCAACGCTGGTCAAGGCGCGCATTACGAGGACCGCGACTTCAGCGAGGCAGGTGCCAAGATCGCCTATGACCGCGAGGAGGTCTATAAGGCCGAGATCATCATCAAAGTGGATCCGCCAACGCTTGAGGAGATCAACTGGATGAAGCCGGGGCAGACCCTCATATCTGCGCTTCAACTGAGCGTGCAGCCGGAGAACTACCTCAAGCAATTGTTGAAAAAACAAGTGACCGCCATTGCGGTTGACTTTATCCGCGACAAGGACGGTGGCTATCCGTTTGTGCGCAGCATGAGCGAGATCGCGGGCAACACCGTCATCCTCATCGCTGCCGAGTATCTATCGAATGTGAACAAAGGCAAGGGTCTGATGATGGGCGGTGTGCTGGGCGTGCCACCTACCGAAGTGGTGATCCTTGGTGCTGGAACAGTGGGCGAATATGCCACCCGTGCGGCACTTGGACTTGGCAGTTCGGTCAAGGTGTTCGACAACTCGTTGCAACGTCTCAGCCGTTTACAGAACAATATCGGCATGCGGATATTCACATCGACCATACACCCGGATGTGCTTGCCAACTCATTGAAAACGGCCGATGTGGTCATCGGTGCCATCCGCTCCAAGAAAGGCCGTGCGCCAATCTTGGTGAGCGAAGACATGGTGAAGGACATGAAATACGGATCCGTCATCATCGATGTGTGCATAGACCAAGGAGGTTGCATTGAGACATCGGAGGTTACAAGCCATGCCAAGCCTACCTTCAACAAGTATGGTGTGGTGCATTATTGCGTGCCGAACATCGCTTCGCGCGTGGCACAGACCGCCTCTATGGCATTGAGCAACATCTTCTCGCCCATGATGCTGCAAATGGCCGATTCGGGCGGCATCAACAACATGATGCGGTTCGACAAAGGTTTCCGCAATGGCATCTATACTTACAATGGTGCGGTGACCAACGAGTATCTGGCCAAGACCTTCGACCTGCCTTTCCGTGACCTGAACCTTATTCTTGCTACGTTTTAGAACAGAGACGAGGAACGAAGGGCAAGCAAACTGCCGCTCCTCATCGCCTGAGAAATTGCCAATTGTTCATTGCTAATTGCTAATTGACTTAAATGTCTTACAACCAGATTAGTGGCCCGCAGGGGTTCGATCTTATTCCTCCAGTGGTCAAGAACCTGCTCATCATCAATGGGCTGTTCTTCTTGGGCACGATAGGCTTGGCCTCGGCCTTCAATCTGGATCTGGTGCGCTTTCTGGGGCTTCATGCCGTGGAGTCGGAGTATTTCCAGCCACATCAGATCATCACCCACATGTTCATGCATGGTGGCCTTACCCACATCCTGTTCAACATGTTCGCCCTATGGATGTTCGGGGCCACGCTGGAGAACTACTGGGGCGGAAAGCGCTTCCTTATCTATTACATGATCACTGGCCTTGGTGCCGGTTTGATGCAGATGGCGGTGACCGAGACCCAGATCTTCATGGCCGCTGCGCAGATGACCTCAGAGCAGGTGCAGCTTATCCAACAAGAAGGACTGGCGCTTCTGCTCTCCAATAGGAACTACATGGACCCGGCCATGGCGAGCTATAACCAGCTCATCAACGCACCTATGGTAGGCGCATCAGGAGCGGTGTTCGGGCT
>JBFYQB010000334.1:0-9391 GCA_041302955.1 Flavobacteriales bacterium | reverse complement strand
TCCTCACCATTTTGGTGAGTATTTTTTGTTTGCACTAGCCAGACACAGTTGAGATGTACCTAATTCGGTGCTGCGATGGCAACGATATATAATTTACCAACTCCAGCATCTAAGAGGACCTGTCCCGAACTTGCAAGAGTTGAGCCAGTAGTTACTACATCATCAACTAACATAACCGTCCGACCTTCAAACTCATCCATATTTACGCAGCCAAATATTGACTCAACATTCATGGAGCGATCGTATCGTCTCTTTCTGGTCTGAGTTTCAGTTGCAAGGTTTCTGACAAGGTTTTTTGAATTCACTGGACACCTAAATACACTGGCTATACCTTTTGAGATATCCAGACTTTGATTATAACCCCGTCTTCTCAGTTTTGTGTGGTGCAAGGGAACTGGGATAATCATTTCCACATCGGTATAGCGATTCTTCTCTATTAACTGATAGGCGAATAGTTCTCCTAGTTTTACTCCAATCTCCCTACTCCCATCATACTTCAGGCTGTGAATCATCTGCTGTGTATTACCGCCTTTACTCATGTGGATAAAAGCGCATGCTCCGTCTATCTTTAAACGGCCAAGAAACAATTCCTCTATTGGATTGATTTCATAGTCCCAGTAATATGTCTTAGGGAGTTTGAACACACATTGCATACATAGGTGTTCTTCGTTGTTCTGAAGATTGGTTTGGCAACACGAACATAGGTTAGGGAAGAATAAATCCTGTAAATCCGTTGCAGCCCCACGGCACAATTGAAACATATGTTGCAAAGCCTGAGAGCTACGATGAATCATCTGACCAAGTTATCTCATTATTTCTACTTTTGGCGCAACTCAAGTCACCCAAACAAAAATGGAAGAAAAGGAAAAGTCTCAGAATAACAAAGTGTTTTTAATTCTTGCGGTGGTGCTTCTTGTGCTATCAGGCATTTTGGGATGGCAGTTGTATGAGCAAAAGGCGGCAAATGACCAACTGACGGTTGAGAAAGCTCAATTGGTTGAGGATAAATCTGAGTTGACAGCTGAGTTGGATGAGCTTTTGGAGAAGTATAAATCCATGGAAGATGAGAACGGACAACTTTCAGAGGAAATGGAGGCTCAACGTCAGGAGATACTGCAGTTGAAAGCAGACGTTGAAAAGTACAAAGGTGATGCATCCAAACTTGGCTGGTATAAGTCACAGTTGGCTCAGTATAAGGATCAGTACGCAGTACTTGAGGCCCGATATGATAGTTTGGAAGGGGTAGCGGTTTCGTTGCAAGGTGAAGTTGGTAACCTTAAGACCGAAGTGACCCAGCAGCAGTCACTTAATAAGGAGTTGACTGACGAGAATATGGGGCTGGCCAATAAGGTTGCCCTTGGATCGGTGCTTACTGCTTATAAGATAGTAGTGGAAGGTTTGAGCGGAAAGAAGGAGAAGCCGCAGACCAAAGGCAAACGTGTTGAGAAACTCCGTTCGTGTTTCACACTAAGCGAGAATTCTATTGCTAAGCCAGGTCAGAAGGACATCTATTTCCGTATCGTGGGTCCAGATGGTAAAGTTCTTTCGCAGGGTCGTGGTGATGAATTTGATTTTGAGGGGTCTAAAATGACCTACAGTATGGTGAAGCAGATTAATTATGATAACAAGCAGATGGACATTTGTATGTTCTATAATGCCCCAGATGCTGGTTTCATGGAAGGTAAATACACAGTTGAGATCTACACAGACAAAACGTTGATCGGTACTTCTTCAGTTACGTTCAAGTAGTTCAACATAACTAACTCCATCAAAATAGAAAAGGCGCTCCTCGTACGATGAGCGCCTTTTCTATTTTGGGGGGCTTCATATTGTGTCGTTTATCCTAATTAAATTAATAACATCCGAACTTCTCTCTCCATTGTGAACATGCGATTCACGAATTCGACCTGCTCGATCGAAACCAAGCAATCACCGGCTTTCGAAAGAATACGAAGACAAAGATTGCAGCCATAAGGTATGGCATGGCCATCAGATATAGAATGGCATCATTTAGACCACGACCAGGAATGAATGTATCCTCACTGAATTGACTTGACCCTGTAACCGCACGGCACATGCTACACTGGGCAAAAGCAACGGCTGGTAAAACAATCCATACGATGCTGAAGATTGATAAGACTATCGCCTTACACTGCAATTGGAAGATTCTTTGTGGTTTCATCCAAGCCTTATTAAAAGCTATAATATGGAGAAATCATGATGTAAACCATAACACCTGTAATGGTCACGTAGAGCCAAATTGGAAATGTGAATCGAGATACCCTTCGATGCAGTTCAACTTTGTTTCCAAGACCTAGATATAGCGAGGTAAGCACCAGAGGAAAGACCGCTGCGGCCAGTATTATATGACTTATCAGAATAATAAGATAGAAGGGCCTTACAGGGTTTTCTTTGGGAAAGGATGTCTCTACTCCAAAGGAATGGAATATGATATAAGAAATGAGAAACAGGGATGAGAGAGCAAATGTGGTAAGGTTGAGTCGCTTGTGGAGAGCAATGTTCTTGCGTTTTATCGCAGAGAGAGAAGTTAGAAGTAAAATACTGCATGTGCCATTGATCAAAGCATTGAGTGCTGGCAGTGCTTTGGCCCATTCAGGGATAGAAGAAGACTTGGGGAGCTGATAAAGCACTACAACTACGGCAAAAACCACAACTGAAAGTACGAGAATAATCTGAAAGACCCGTTTATCAATCATTTGGATGCAGGTTGCGTCAGTTTGTTGTTCTTCTTGAGTTCCAAATTATACTCTGCAATAAGAATCTTGATATCATCGATCAGATCGTTAATATGGGCAGAGTTTGTGCCATCATACACTGCGATAAGATTTCCATTATCATCCTCTCGGGATCGCATCTTTCCTTCCTTGTCCACCAAAACGAAGTACTCTGTGTGCAGAAATCCACCTGGCGCAGAACCGTCCTCCATAGCACTAGAGAGAAACTTGTATGCCACAGCATAAAGTGAGTCCTTATCGCCAGTAAGAAAGTGCCATTTTGGAGAGTCTATCTTCCGATTTACAGCGTATTCCTTAAGTGTTTCAGGTGTGTCGCGCTTGGGATCTACCGTAAGGGAGAGTATATTCAGGTCGTCATAGTGCAAGAACCGCTCATGAATCTTGGTCATGTTTGCGGTCATGATAGGACAGATACTCGGACAGGAGGTGAAGAAGAAATTCACCACATATATCTTCCCTTTGAGGTCGGCCCTGGTGATGCTTTCTGCGTTTTGATCTATAAGATTGAAGTCTGGCGCTTCACGTTGCACCAAAGCACCCGAATCATCGGTGTAGGTGACATAAGGTAAATGGGCAAAATTGTGCTTTCCCTGAATAAGATACAGGTAAAGCAATGATGGAAGCAAGAGTAGCGCGAAGAGTATGAGATACTTCTTCGTGCCGTTTACACCTTGCATCAGAGTCCGAAATAGTTCTCTACTGCGGGTCTCAGTGTGCCATTGTATGTGGCCTCTACCAATGCGATGAAGATCAGGTATCCGATAAGGATGAAGAATGGCAGGATCACAGACAGCTGAAAGCTGCGTTTCTCATCGCCCATGTGCATGAAATACCAAGTTATGCCACCTGCCTTGACCAAGGTCATTATGATGAACGAATACTTGAGAATGGCTCTCATCGATTCATCTCGCGACCAAGCCATACCCATTGCAACTTCCACTATAGTGAGCAGTGAAAGCGCCAAGAGAACTTTCATGAATAGGCCACGGATCTTCTTGCCCTCGGCCTCACCATGGTGGTTATCCAAGCTGTATTCGTAAACATCGTCCCTTACGTCCATCGTAATGTGTATTGAGGTGAGATTCTAAATCGTTGGGTGAAATCAGAGCAGGTAGAAGAATGTGAATACGAATACCCACACCAGATCCACAAAGTGCCAGTAAAGTCCTGTCTTCTCAACCATCTCGTAGTGACCACGCTTCTCGTACGTGCCGTCCACCACACCGAGGAAAATGAGGAAGTTGATCACAACACCTGAGAAAACGTGGAAGCCGTGGAAACCTGTGATGAAGAAGAAGAAATTGGCAAACAAGGGGATGCCATATTCGTTGTGCTTCAAGTTGGCACCATGAATGTGGGTTGCGGTGGCCTTCATCTCCTGGGCCTCAGCACCTGATACTTCGATAAAGCCAGACTTATCATTGGCAGGCACAAGGAACACACCTTCCTCCAGCACATGGGTATGTGGGTCTATCTTGTGACGCATAACGGTTACTCCATCTTCGAGGAGGTAGGCGCCATGCTCGGTTCCATGGATGAAGTGATACCACTCCCAAGCCTGTGACCCAACGAATACAAGACCGCCAACGATTGTCCATACCATCCAAAACTGTACTTTCTTCTTGTCCATGCGATGGCCCGCTTCTACGGCAAGTACCATCGTGACAGATGAAGCGATGAGAATGAAGGTCATCAGGGCAACGTAGGCCAATTCGATATGGCCGCTGTAGAATGGGAAGTGGGTGAATACATCACCGGCAGTGGGCCATATGTCCTCATACTTGTGGCGCATGTATCCATAAGCTGTGAGCAGGCCAGAGAATGTGAATGCATCCGAAAGGAGGAAGAACCACATCATCATTTTTCCGTAGCTGATCTTGAACGGAGATGTGCCTCCGCCCCAAGGATTTGCCCCGTGGTCGCTGTGAGTTGGTGCTGTGTGATGTACTGCGTGACTTGCCATGCTAAGTTCGGTTGGGATCAGGCTCTGATTTGCGGGTGCAATTTTAGCGAATAAAGGTTAAAAACAAGAAGAGATAAAGCCACAGAAAATCAAGAAAGTGCCAGTAAATGCCGCCAAGCTCCACACCAAGGTGTTCGGAGGCCGAATATTTGCCCGAAAAAGCCTTTGCCAAGAGCACTATCATGTAGATCAGCCCGCCCAGAAGATGGGCTATATGGAGGCCAGATAGAATGAAAAGGAAAGAAGAACTGACGTTGAATGTGCTGTTGAGCTTCTCATTCATAGGGCTTTCGTAGGCGATATCATTAGGGCGATAGTAGTTGCCTTCAGAATATAGCATGGGTTGGCCCTGCATCATGATGACGTAGTCGGTGCCGTACTGCCCTTTGATATCACTGATATGGCCCACGAAGAATTTACCCTGAGCGTGCAGCTGCTGCCATCCGGCATACTGCGTGGCCGTGAAGCCAAGGCCCAATGCAAAGGTGAGGGCAAGCCATAGTTTGAGGCCTTGCACGTTGCCCTGCCGTATGCTGCGAGAGGCCAACCACATGGTTATGCTGCTGATAAGGATGATGCCAGTGCTAATGCCGAACATACTCGGCAGGGTGTCCATTACCCAGAAATGGTCGGCCTGAAGGACGATATAGGCACTGGTGAAGGCCATAAAGAACATGGCGATGCTGCCAACACCCAGCCAAACCAGCATTTTCTTGGATCGGATGGTCTTGATCGCGTATTCGTTGTCTGCTTGTATCATATTTTATCTATTAGGTAAGCCAACTGCACGATGGGCAGGTAAAAGAAGGACCCGAACATCAGCTTTTTGGCGTCTTCGCCATTGAGCGATCGGTAGAGGTCTAAGGCCTGCTTGGCAAACACAAGTCCAGCAATGAGAGCTACTGCCGCGGCAATATTGCCTGTGAAGCCAAAAAAGGTGGGCAACAGGCTAATGGGAATGAGTCCGATGGTGTAGACCAGTATCTGAAAGGCGCTCGCCTTGTCCCGCCCCCCGGGCGATGGAAGCATTTTGAAGCCAGCCTTGAGATAATCGTCATTTATGCGCCAAGCAATGGCCCAGAAATGGGGAAACTGCCAAATGAACTGCACTGCGAACATGAGCCATGCCAGATGCGAGATATGACCGAAGCCCTCTGTAGCGGCCACACAGCCCAACAACGGAGGCATGGCCCCGGGAAGCGCGCCCACGAAAACTGCAAATGGGCTGATGCGCTTGAGCGGAGTATAGACCGCAGCATAGAGCACCAAGGCAATTAAGCCAAGGATGCCAGCCATAGGATTGATGAACCAGCCCAGCAGCAGAATACCCGATGCACCGGTAAGAATGGCGACAACGGTGGCCTCTGCAATGGTCATGCGCCCTGTGGGCAAGGGGCGCATCTTCGTGCGGTCCATGAGGGCATCAAGTTCGCGCTCAATGATCTCGTTGAAGCCGTTGGAGGCACCTGTAAGCAACGTGCCGCCAAGTATGAGCACTACGAAGGTGGTCCAATTGAAAGAAGAGGCGGCCACGCCATAGCATATGCCTGCCGAAACAACCACCAAGGCCGCCAACCGCAGTTTCATGAAGGCGGCATAGTCGCGCAACTTGGATGGAGTGGGATGATGACCTGACACTGATGCGATGGATCGGGAAGGCACGGGTTGCTGAATGGCGGTGCAAACTTACGTGAACGGGAGGGGAAGTAGGAGGACGAGTCTTGGTTTCGGGGCATGTAAACGCAGAAGAATTCCATAGTATCGCGATTGCGTCATGTACAGCGCATTCATCTCCAAGTGGTAATGTTTCTTTTTGGAAGCAAGGTCCGAGGTGAAACAGCGGGTTCTCAGGGGTGCTGTGTCAGTGTAGATGGTTGACCATTAGCACCCTGCACCTTGCCTCATCTGATTACATTTGCCGCCATGTGGTATAAGAACATCCTTGAGACCATCGGCAATACGCCCTTGGTGCAGTTGAACAAAGTGACCAAAGGCGTGCCCTGCCCTGTGTTGGCCAAGGTAGAGACCTTCAACCCTGGCCATTCCATCAAAGACCGCATGGCGGTCAAGATGATTGAGGATGCCGAGAAGGATGGCCGATTGAAACCTGGAGGCACCATCATAGAAGGTACATCCGGCAATACTGGTATGGGCCTCGCTCTGGCCGCCATCGTCAAAGGCTATCGCCTGATATGCACGATGCCCGACAAGCAGAGCAAGGAGAAGATGGACATACTGAGGGCCATGGGGGCCGAAGTGGTGGTCACGCCCACCAACGTGACTCCCGAAGACCCACGGTCCTACTACTCGGTAGCGCGTAGGTTGAATCAAGAGATACCCAACTCGTTCTATCCCAATCAGTATGACAACCTGAGCAACGTGGAGGCTCACTACGAGCAGACGGGCCCAGAGATATGGAAACAGACCGAAGGCAAGATAACCCATCTGGTGGTGGGCGTGGGTACGGGCGGCACCATAAGTGGCACAGCCCGCTATTTGAAAGAGCAGAATCCGAACATCAAAGTGTGGGGAGTGGACACCTACGGGTCTACCCTCAAGGCCTATCACGAAACAGGCAAGATCGATGAGAGCGAGATCTACTCCTACCTTACTGAAGGCATAGGCGAGGACATCATCCCCAAGTGCATCGACTTCAGCGTAATCGACCATTTTGAGAAGGTGACCGACCGCGAAGGCATGCTCATGACCCGCGAATTGGCCAAGAAGGAAGGCATACTCGTTGGCAACAGTGCGGGCTGCGCAGTGCAAGGCCTGTTGCAGCTGCAAGATCAATTGAAGCCCACAGACCTCGTAGTGGTCATATTTCACGACCATGGCACCCGCTACGTGGGTAAGATATTCAATGACGACTGGATGCGTGACCGCGGATTTCTCGACAAAGGAGCGGTTCGCGTACGTGAAGTGCAGGGTGTGAGCAAGACATTACTAAAGGTGGATGTCAACAATACCGTGAATGATGTGGTGCGTGTCATAACAGACAATGATGTGTCACAGGTTCCGGTGTTTGATGGCGATAGGCCAGTAGGCTCCATTACAGAAGGCAAGCTGTTCAGTGAGCTTTTTGCCAACCCAGAGATCAAAAACAGCCCCGTGAGAGACATCATGCAAGAGTCATTCCCCGTGGTTGACGGCACGCTTCCCATATCAGACATAACCGCCAAGTTTGATAAGAAGACCGCGGCCGTGCTCTATCAGGACACATCGGGCAACTACCGCATCCTTACCAAACACGACATCATCAAGGCTTTGGCCGATTGATAGATGAGAATTTTTTGGCGGGTGTCTGAGTTGGAAAATCTTCTACCTTTTAAGCCTCTAACCAAAACCTCATCATCATGAATTTACTTGTCCTTTTGGCTGCGGCCATCATTCCTACCATCACTGGTTTCATCTGGTATAACCCCAAAGTATTCGGCAATGCTTGGATGAAAGCGGCCGATATGACCGATGAGAAGATAAAGGGCGCCAACATGGCCGTGATTTTCGGTGTCAGCCTGCTGCTCAGTTTTCTCATGGCTTTTTCCATGGCTCCCATTGTTATCCATCAGTTCGGTATCATGGGCACACTGGAAAGCGCTATGCGGCCCGAAAGTCCTACCGCTGCAGAGGCCACCGCATTGTTCAACAGCCTGATGGAGACCTATGGCTCCCATCACCGCCATTTTGGCCATGGCGCACTGCATGGTGCCATGACGGCCCTATTGCTGGTGCTGCCCGTAATGGGCACCAACGCCCTGTTTGAGCGTAAGTCCTTTAAGTATATCGCTATCAATGCAGGGTACTGGACCCTCACCTTGGCCCTTATGGGAGGCATCGTTTGTCAATTCTTCAAATTCCCCATGTGATCACATAGTGAACATTGAATAGGAAGGGGCAGTCTCATACTATGAGGCGGCCCCTTTTTATTGTCCATTGCCCCTTCTCTGTGTGTGGCCCAAGTCCGCTACAACCTCCAGAACAGCCCCATCCAGAACAGCGATGCCACCGAAAAGCCTGGCCTATCAAGTTGAGGGTCATGGTGCGCTAAGAGTGCTTCTGACACCGATAAGCAGACCATCTTCATTCCATGCTCGAGCGAAAGGCCTTAAGCCTTCGGGCGATGGGGCACCATCGCAGGGAGACAGGGTGTCCCTATGGGCCGAACACCTGCATCCGCATACCAACCACAGGGCTGCAACGCGCGCTGGTGCAGCGTGGGCAATGGCCGCCTGCATCCGCCATGCTATTCCACTTCTTCATCCTTCGGGTATAGGTCATCCAATTAGGGATGAAAGATTCGAACCTAAGTTCGAATTAATAAAACCTAAGGCTGAAAAATTAGAACATAAGGATGAAAGATTAGAACATAAGTCCGAAAGTATGGACCTTAAGTCCTAAAGATTCAAACTTAAGTGTGAAAAAATGGAACTTAGGTCGGAAATATTCGCTCCTATTATTATGTACCTTTGAATCTGGGCAGAAAAGCTGCACGGCTGTGCGGCCATTTTTGGCCGGAGGTCAATGAAATTAATGCTTTGCACCATGCCACAACGCATCCCGAGGAGTAACGATAGCTTTGATACGTTCATCAAGACCACGGCCACGGCCCTCGTCCAAGGCACGCCTACCACGGCCCAACGCTTGGGACTGACGCCCGAACAGACCACCGCGT
>JBFYQB010000333.1:0-3739 GCA_041302955.1 Flavobacteriales bacterium | reverse complement strand
TGTAAAGACTGTTCGCGTTGTTGTTTGGAACGCCAGCAGCAGTGCCCTGTGCTGGTCCAATGAGGGTTGTATTATAGGCGTCCTGCGGCAGTTCCCCAAGATCCATGAAGGCAACTATGTTCCGTGAGTTCTCATTGAAGTTAACGCTGGTCACCCAAACTTCGATGCGGTTGATCATCACAGGCGAGCGGATGATGGGTAACTCGTTCAGATACTGGTCGTAATTTCTTCTGAAGAATTGCGATAGGAAAAAGTGACGGTTGGCTTCATATTGGTCGGCACGAACCTCAAAACTAGTAACCTGTGCGCCACCTTGGGTCTCCACAGTTTTACTTTCACTCTTCTGTTGCGAGAAGATGCCGGTCACTGTCAAACGGCCGAATTTCAGCGCTGTTTTCACCCCGAAAAGATTCTGGCTACCGGAAATGAGCGAACCAGTGAGCGGCAGCGAAACGTTTCCCGCTTCAATAAGCTGAATGATCTCATCCTCATTGCCACGGTACTCCAACTTCATCTGATTCTCGAAATCGAAAGTGGCTTCGGTGTTGTAGTTGACGCCCAATTGCATCTTCTCACCGATCTTACCTGTCACATTCATTTGAATGTTCTGGTCGAAATCGAAAGTGGTATTGGTCTTCTGATTCTCAGGCAGCGCTGGATTATCGATTTTTGAAACATTGAAACCGAATTTCAGCTCAGCAGATCCCTGAGGGCGGATGTCTACGGTGGTTCCTCCAAAAATGGTCTCAAAAAGTTTACTGTTGATGTTCAGTTTAGGAATGAGCGGCTTACGCTTGGCTTCTGAGTCCTGACCGGATTTCTCCCTCCAGTAGTCGCGCAATGCCTGAGATGCGTTGTATTCCTGAAACTCATCGAATGTCATATAGGTCGGGTTCCGGTAGTTTATCCGGTCGCCAACTGTTTCGGTGATGTTGTATTCGCCAGATTCTGGGTCATACTCCACATTTGACTCCACGTTCGATGGCGAACTGAGATAAAGCGGATTGGTATTGCCCGTTGGTGTCGGGTCATAGGTTTCAGGAATTGGATAGGGCAACGGTCCGTCAACAGGAGGCGTATCCACGACAAAGAGCTCCATGTCCATTCCCAGACGCCAATGTTCTACGATAGATGCATCAGAAGCCAGGCCCATGGCCACGAAGCCTCCGACAACAGCAAGGAACAGAAGGTTTTGGAAATTTTTCGGCATCTACCTTTCCGTCCCAGCTTAGAAGCTGCTCAATGCATATTTGACGATATCACTGACACCGATGTCCGCACCATGTTTCTTCACCACCTTCTCAATAGATTTTTCAGCCGCACTCTTGGCAAATCCAAGGGTGACAAGTGCAGATAACGCTTCTTCGTGAACTTTATTTGCGCCAAGTCCCAAATAAAGTGTTCCGGTCTGCACTTTGCCCAATCTGTCACGCAGATCGATGATGATGCGTTCGGCCGTCTTTGGACCAACGCCTTTGATGGATTTCAGCACGCTTACATTACCGCTTATGATCACCTCTTTGACCCCACTTGGGTCAAGACCCGATAGTATGGAAATGGCCGTATTGGGCCCTACGCCCGATACCGAGATAAGATGACGGAACAGTTCCCGCTCGTCTTTTTGGAAGAATCCATAAAGCACATGCGCATCCTCGCGTATGGCCAGGTGCGTGAACAGACGGCAGACACCCTTCTCCGGAAGTTGGGCATAAGTGGTCAAAGATATCTGAAGTTGATACCCTATTCCATCGCAGTCAAGCACAGCACTGGCAGGGGTGCGTTCTTCTAGAACGCCCTGAATGTGTGTTATCATAAGCTCAGATTGACTTCAAAGTAGAAGTGGAGCGATGGGCAGGTGGTATTAAATTTTGTCAAAGGGTTGCAAAAATAGCTTTTTTCACTAATCAGATTTTAAGGAGTGCAGATGAGTTTGTCATCGATTTAATTTTGAAAGCATGAAAAGACAGATAACAGTGTTAACAGGCGCTGGTACAAGTGCAGAAAGTGGTATCCGTACCTTTCGCGATGCCGATGGGTTGTGGGAAGACCACAGAGTAGAAGACGTTGCCACTCCATCGGCTTGGCATCGCGATCCTCATCTCGTTCTGGAATTTTACAACCAAAGAAGAAAACAGATGATGGAGGCGTTACCAAATGCAGGTCATCTGGCATTGAAAGCGCTGGAAGAACAATTTGATGTTCGCATCATTACCCAGAATGTGGACGACCTTCATGAGCGGGCCGGCTCTACAAATGTGCTGCATCTGCATGGCGAACTGAGGAAGGCGCGGTCCACCGGGCCTTCCGGTAATGTTTACAAGCTTGATGGGTGGCAGCTTAATTGGGGAGACAATTGTCCGCAAGGGCATCAATTGCGACCTAATATAGTGTGGTTTGGAGAAGATGTGGTGGAGATGGATAATGCAATACGCATTGTAATGCAGAGCAATATGGTCATTATCGTTGGCACCTCTATGCAGGTTTATCCCGCCAATGGACTGATACGATATACACCAGAACATGTGCCCGTTTGGGTAATAGATCCAAATGCGAATGAACTTCATTCCCAAAGCAATGCCACTATAATAAAGGAGAAGGCGGGACTGGCATTGCCAAGACTGGTGCATGACCTACTTCAGGGTGCCGTGGAAGTATGACGCATCTCAATTGCAAGTTGACCTAAACCCACTATCATTGCCCACTATGAGAATACTCGTGCTTTATTACTCGCAGACTGGACAGCTGAGGGACATTATTGATAACTGTCTTGCTCCGCTGGATTCTGATGAGCAGATGGAAGTGGACATCGTCTCTGTTAGCACTGTTCACCGGTTTGAATTTCCATGGAGCAACGTTGGATTTTTCAATCTCTTTCCCGAATCGGTCGGTGGAGTTCCGTTCGACTTGGAGCCTTTAGGAGTCGACACGTCCAAAGATTATGACCTTATTGTGTTGGCCTACACTGTCTGGTTCTTACAACCCAGCATCCCGATTTCCAGTCTTTTGCAACATCCTGATGCCGCACGAATATTCAAAGGGAAGCCTGTGGTTACGCTCATCGGGTCGCGCAACATGTGGGTGTTGGCCCAAGAGAAGGTAAAGCAGCACTTGAGGCGTTTGCAGGCCGATCTGGTCGGCAACATTGTGCTTACTGACAGGAACAAGAACCTGATAAGCATCATAACCATAATCCGATGGATGTTTCACGGCAAAAAGGATGCATTCTGGGTTTTTCCTCCGGCCGGTATCTTAAAGAAAGACATAGAGCAGAGTCGTGAATTTGGAGCCATTCTGCGGCAGCATATTAGGGCAGGTAGTTATGGGGGGATGCAAGAGGAATTGAATTCTGCCGGTGCGGTGAACATCAACCCGTCCTTGGTGTTATTGGAGGATAGGGCCACAAGGTTATTTAAGATGTATGCAAGTTTCATTTTGGCAAAAGGAGATTTCAGGTCAGCTGCGCGACTGCCAAGGGTCAAGCTGCTCTCTCGGCTTTTACCACTTGGAGCGTTTGTTCTTTCGCCCATAACTACGCTGTCAACAATGGTCGCATTGGTCGTCAAGAGGAAGGAATTGCAAGAGCGGATGACCTATCACCGTAAGAATGCCCTACGTGAATGAGCGTAACTGTTTCAATGTCCTTGCAAGATCGCTACTCAGACCTACCTTTGTGCGCCCTTAAAAGGCACCTTTTCAACGCCATAAATTGAGCGGAGTATACATCACATCACTTTCGAAA
>JBFYQB010000332.1:0-5455 GCA_041302955.1 Flavobacteriales bacterium | reverse complement strand
TTATGCTCCAGGTATTTATTTCATTCGCGTTGCTGTTAATGATGGCGTTATCGTCAAAAAGCTTGTGAAGAACTGATATCTTTCAAATATTCAACAACGAGAAAAGCCTTCCGAACTTTGGAAGGCTTTTTTTTTGAACAACCACTAATACAAATTGAAATGACAAGAGTTGCTATAAACGGATTTGGGAGAATTGGAAGAATTACAATGCGTGCTCTGCTTCAAAGAGCAGGAGTTGAAGTGGTGGCGATCAATGATCTGGCGGACACGAATACTTTGGCCCATCTTTTTAAATATGACTCAGTGCATCGCGCATTTGCTGGCACTGTTTCATCAACTCCTACAAGCATTGTTTTCAATGGTAAAGAAGTGAAGGTTTTTGCCGAAAAAGACCCAACTCAATTGCCTTGGAGTGCTTTAAGTATTGACGTGGTGTTGGAGTGTACTGGTCACTTCAGATCACGAGATACTGCGTCAGCGCATCTAAAGGCTGGGGCTAAGAAGGTCATCATATCCGCACCGGCAAAGGACTCGGATATTCCATCCATTGTGTTAGGAGTCAATGAGGACAAGGTCGATCTGACTGACACCATTCTATCCAACGCATCTTGCACCACCAATTGTGCGGCTCCGATGATCAAGGTGTTGGAAGATGCATTTCATGTGGAAAGTGCATTTGTTTCCACTGTGCATTCCTATACTGGGGATCAACGTTTGCACGATTCACCGCATAGTGACCTTCGCAGGGCTAGGGCAGCGGCTCAATCCATAATTCCTACAAGTACTGGCGCTGCTAAAGCTCTGGGCAGCATATTCCCACATTTGACAGGCAAACTTGGTGGTGCTGGTATCCGTGTGCCAGTAATAAACGGTTCACTTACTGATCTCACATGTATAATTCATGGCGATGCAAATCAAAAAGACATCAATGAACAGTTCAAAAAGGCGGCCGAAGGTGGCATGAAAGGAATCCTACAGTACACAGAGGATCCCATCGTATCGGTTGATATAATTGGCAATCCGCATTCATGCACATTTGATGCGGAGCTCACCTCTGTTATTGGGAAGATGGTGAAAGTGGTGGGCTGGTATGACAACGAAGCCGGCTATTCCAATCGCTTGGCAGATTTGGTAGTGCTTTTGAGAAATCGTGGATTGATTTGACCTCGAAGTTCACCCATTGGAAATCAGCATCCCATCTGAATGATACAAAATCTCATTGTCATCCAGCATCATCTGTATAGCGCGAATTATATGATGCTCTGGCGATGTGACAATTGTAGAGATTAGCTTTTCCAAGGTGGTCCCTGTTGCTAGCAATGGAAGTACATTGTTTCTAATTGCTTTAAATTCTTTAGTCGTGAGATGTTGCCTTTTTGATTCTATGCAGACATCGCATTGACCGCAGTCTTTTGTATTGGTTTCACCAAAGTATCCAAGTAACAAACGGCTTCTGCATACAAGATTGGATTTCATATAGTGAAGGGCGGCATTCATCGTCACCAGAATGCTTGCCTTTCGCTTTTCATACATCTCATGCGAAATGTAAAGTTGGCTTTTAGGCATTCGTCCATTTACAAAGCTCAATTTGGGCAATCCGCGGGATGGCCTATAGTCTATGACTTTTGCAGAATGCAATTTATTGAGAATAGCTAAAGTAGCATTAAGATCGTATCCGGCCCTTCGGGCCACCTGCTGCTCGCTGATAGGCATCTGGTCTTCGAACAGTCTGGCATAACTCCGTATTAACACCTTTGTCACACGTGCTGTTCTCGGATTCCGTACCTCCAGGTCATACAGTTCATCAGGATGTAATATGATCTTCAGTGTGGATCTGGGGTCGTTATGAGTCGAGAGAATAAGGTGATCTGCCTTTTCAAGAAATGAGATTGATCGCATCACCTCAACAGCGTTCCAATCATAACGCTGACAGAAGTCTCCTATGTCAAATTCGAACCATTCATCAATACCTGATCCATTAGCTAAATTAAAAAAGTTTCCCAGCGCATTATAAACTCCCAAAATGAAGTCCCTTGCTGGAAAAACGGTTTCAGTTCTTTTCTGCATGTCGCTGATGTCAGCAGCATTTATAAGCGCTACAGCATAACTATCTTGTCCGTCTCTACCTGCTCTACCTGCTTCTTGGAAATAAGCCTCCAAACTGTCTGGAAATCCAAGATGCAGGACTGTGCGCACATCGGCCTTATCGATGCCCATACCGAATGCATTAGTAGCAACAATTACCTGTATTCTGCCCGATATCCATTCATCCTGCCTGCAATCACGCTCATCGGCACTTAAACCCGCATGATAAAATGTGGCCGAAATGCCTTCTGCTGTTAGGAATCGCGCCACTTCCTGTGTTTTTTTTCTATTTCGAACATAGATGACACTGCTACCTGGCATACGATCGTAAATGCGCATTAACCTACCTTTCAAATCCTCCTCATGCAAAAGCATATAGGTGAGATTGCTCCGTAGGAAACTTGCTTTAAGAACATTCTCCCGCTTGAATTGGAGTTTTTCCTGAATGTCCTTTACTACAGTGGGAGTAGCGGTGGCTGTAAGTGCCAACACTGGCACTTTGGGCAATAGCTGTCGGAACTCGGCTATTTGGAGATATGGTGGACGGAAGTCATATCCCCACTGAGAAATACAGTGTGCTTCGTCTACTGCCAACAGGCAGACCTTCATCAGTTTAGCTCTCACCTGAACCACTTCGGACCGAAGACGTTCGGGGCTGAGGTACAGGAATTTTACATTGCCATAAACACATTGGTCCAGAGCAGCATCCAGCTCATGATATTTTAGTCCAGAATGCAGGGCTACTGCGCTAATGCCACGTTTATTGAGATTGGTGACCTGATCTTTCATCAATGCGATGAGTGGAGATACAACGATGCAAACGCCATCCATGCAAAGCGCTGGAACCTGAAAACAGATTGATTTTCCACCACCAGTAGGCAGAAGCGCTAATGCATCATTGCCGTCAAGTGACTGCTGCACTATTTCGCGCTGCAATGGCCTGAAGCCATCAAAGCCCCAGAACTTTTTGAGGGTGTCTTCAGGTGTCGGCTTCATTTCTTTAAACTTTGACCAAACCTAAACAGGAGGCATGGCCTCCAATTGCTTATACCTTTCTCAGCACCAGAAGAGGCTTGGTGCTATGACCGGCAATCTCTTCTGTGATGCTTTCATTGAATAGATATTCAAGAATTCCCGTTTTATACGTGAACATAGCGAGCATATCAGGATTATCGGATGCAATGAAACGGTTGATTCCACCAATGATATCAGAATCCATGACTGCATTGAAGGTTATCTTGGGATAGGATGTGTTTGCTATAAGTCCTAACTGAGTTGTTTCCTCATCAAAAGTGTCCGTATCTATCATGTCCGGATAAACGTGGACTACATGAATGGTCGCATTGAAAAAACGAGCGAAAGAGATCAGTTCATCAATTTCCTCATCCAGATTGGTGAGGTCCGTAGGGAAAGCGATGTTGGCAGGTGTAACTGGTTCTGCGATGGCTGGAATAAAGAATATTGGACAAGACACATGCTCCATGACTCCACTTGCCACTGACCCAAACAGACGATTCTGTATGACGGACTCACCCTTTGTGCCCATCACGATCATATCAATCGCTTTTTCCTTAGAATATGTTTCCAGTGAAGAAATTGGGTCACCTATTAAGAAATCGGTTTGAATATTAGCGGTAAGTCCTGTTTCCTTTTTGATCGATGCGGCCAGCTGAACTAGTTTTTCAATGGCCTCCACACGCAGTGTTTCGTCCAGGTTGTTTATCAGCGCATAAGCAGGACGGGGTCTATCATCGCAGTGCAAAAGGACGAATTCAGCATCAAGTTGCTGAGAAAGGCCATGGGCAAAAACAGCGGCTTTTCGAGATAAAACAGAGAAATCGGTCGGAATAAGAATGCGCAACATAGGTAGTTTGTGAGGTGTATTCGGTTATTTGTCCATCAAGTCAATCAAAGATGAACAAATGTCTAAAGTACGGTCATTGATGAGTTGCAATACGTTCAACATTATATTTTCCTTCCGTTAGGAAAGTGCGGACCTTAGCGAAGACCTCAATCGTATACGCTACATCGCCCAGAGTGTGCACAGCAGTTGGAATGAGACGAAGGAGGATAATTCCTTTGGGAACGACTGGATATACTACCATGGAGCAGAATATGTCATAGTTCTCCCTTAGGTCATAGATAAGCGCAGTAGCTTCTGGAATAGTGCCGTTCAGGAATACAGGTGTTACGCATGATTGAGTATTCCCAATTTCAAATCCGGCATCTCTCAACCCATTTTGAAGAGCACGTACAATGGTCCAAAGATCTTCACGAAGATTTGGGTCATTGCGTAATAGTTCCAGACGCTTGAGTGCTCCGATCACTAGTGGCATAGGCAGGCTCTTGGCGAAAATCTGTGAGCGCATGTTGTAGCGCAGAAAATCAACAACATTCTCAGTGCCAGCAATAAACGCGCCTATGCTGGCCATGCTTTTTGCAAAGGTTCCAAAATAGAGATCAATATCATCCTGAACACTTTGTTCTTCGCCTGTTCCTGCGCCAGTGGCGCCTTGAGTTCCGAAACCATGCGCATCGTCCACAAATAATCGGAAGTCGTAATGTTTTTTCAGCGCCACGATTTCTTTGAGTTTACCTTGGGCGCCCGACATGCCGAATACTCCTTCGGTAATGACCAGAATCCCTCCTCCCGATTCCTCAGTAAGTTTTTTGGCCCGTTGAAGTTGTTTCTCTAGACTGGTGATATCGTTGTGAGGATAAACGAACCGTTTTCCCATATGAAGCCGAACACCGTCTAGAATGCATGCGTGTGATTCGGCATCATAGACGATCACATCATGCCGTGTTACGAGGGCATCAATTGCTGAAACCATTCCCTGATAACCGAAGTTGAGCAAAATGGCAGCCTCCTTTTTCTCAAAAGCTGCCAGCTCGCGCTCCAATTGCTCGTGGTAATCTGTATTGCCCGACATCATGCGTGCCCCCATTGGTGAGGCCATGCCATAAGCGGCTGCACCTTCAATATCTGCTTTGCGCACTTCGGGATGATTAGCAAGTCCCAGATAGTTGTTGAGACTCCATATGAGGCGTTCTTTCCCTCTGAACACCATGCGATTGCTTATTTCCCCTTCCAACTTTGGGAATGTGAAATATCCATGTGCTTCTTTGGAATGAGTACCCAAGGGACCGCGATTATTCCTGATTCTTTCAAAAATGTCCATATAAACGGTATTTTAATTTCACAAAAGTACCCGAACCATATTGGGTATCACAATGAAAAAGTGAAAGTTGCCGACCGCGATTTCAACAGTCGGACAACTTTTTTCGCCTTAGATTATCATTACCTTCGCGGCCATGCTAAGAAAAGCAATTCCCGCACTTCTGCTGATTATAGCGGTCACCATTAGCG
>JBFYQB010000331.1:0-2722 GCA_041302955.1 Flavobacteriales bacterium | reverse complement strand
GGATTTCCCTGATTGTTGTTATAACGGCCTGCGCTGAAGAACGCTGAGCCGTTGTCCATGCCGTTTGCGGTCAGCTCCGTGCCTACGGCCTCGTTGCTGGTCACGGTCTGTGCCACCCCGTTGATGTACATGACAGGCACACTATTGGGGTTCGCAACAAGGGAATTCACCGCAACGCCTACCACCACGTGTGTCCATGCTCCGGCACTGACCGTACCTGAGGACTGAAACTTCTTATGCCCGCCTGTCAAGGCTCCGAAAAGTTGCGCCTCGATCCTGTTGTTGGTATTCACTCCGATCACAAACTGGCGACCGGCAAGGCTGCAAAGCCCTTCAAAGGCAGCTTTGCCGATGATGTAGCGCGCTGTGCCATCGACCACATCAAACTTTACCCAGAAGGAAAAACTGAAGGTGGCGTTGAGACCGGTGGTGATGTCGTCATACAGGTCTCCGAATGTCAGGTAGCCCGCAGGTGGCAGATCATAGGCATTGCCGGCATTGCCAAAACGGTCCGTTGTGGAAACAGCACCCAGTTGGGCGGAGCCTGAAATCAGGTTCACACTGTCTGTCACAGTGCCATCAGTGAATTTCCATTCGGCCACCAGTCCATTTGTGGGCACTTGTGCATTGGATAGCCCTACATAGCAAAGGGCAATCAGGGTAAAGATCTTTTTCATGGATGAAATTTGGATTCACCCACAAAAGTGAACTATGGCAATGACGCAGCCCGCCTGTCAATTCACCAGCCCGCCATTTGGGTTTATGAAGCGGCTATCCTACCCTGATCTTGCGCAGCGCGTCCTCTATCTGCGCCTTGCGCTCCTTGGGCACGGGGATGGACATCTGGTTGTCCATCACCAGCAGGCTCTCGGCCTTGCTGTATCTGCTCACGTGGTTGAAATTGACCACATACGTCCGGTGAACGCGCAGAAAACTCTCGCGGTCGGCCAGCACCTGCTCAAAGAAAAGGAGTCGCTTGCTCACCAACAGTTTCGACCCATCGGCCAGCCAGACATGGGTGTAGGCACCATCGGCCTCCAGCAGCATGATGTGGGCCACTTCCACAAACAGCAGCCCATCGCTCACGGGCAGGGCAATGCGGTGAAACTCCTGCCGAGCATATCCTTCCTGCAATGCAGTGAATCGCTCGCTGTTCCTGCGCTCCAGCTTGGTCACAGCATTCTTCAGTTTCTCGCCATCCACGGGTTTCAGCAGATAGTCGATGGCATTGAGCTCGAAAGCCCGGATAGCAAACTCGCTGTAGGCCGTTACGAATATGACCCCGAAATCGACCTCCCTGAAGAAGCTGAACAGTTCCAGCCCTGAATACTTGGGCATTTCAATGTCGAGGAAGACCACATCGGGTCTGTGTTGGTTGATGGCAATTACGGCCGAGGGCACATCCGCACAGTCGGCCACCACCTGCACTTCCGGGCACGACAAGGCGAGCAATTGCCGCAGCCCACTTCGGGCGCGGTCTTCATCGTCTATGATGATGGCTTTGATCATGCAGGAATGGAAGGTATCCGCAAATGTACTTCAGTGCCAATCGCCACTCCGTTTTCCGTCAGGTCTATGATCTCCACACTTCCATGCGCACCGCTTTGCGTGATCAACAACTCCAACCGCTTGGCAGTGGCCGTGGTGCTGAACGAACGATGGCCCGACTGCCGCTTGGCGATCTCGCCTGCAGCCTTCCTCCCGATGCCATTGTCGGTCACGGTTACATGCAGCATTTCTCCTTCCATGCTGAACATGATGGAAAGCCTCCTATCAGTCTGTCGGTGCAAGAGCCCATGCTTTAAGGCATTTTCCACATAAGGTTGAATGAGCATTGGCGGTATCATCAAACCCTCTGGTTCAATGTACGCACTGATGTCTAAGGTGTAGGAGAATGAATCACCGAAACGCAGTTTTTCCAGTTCAAGGTAGTTGGAAAGCATGTCCACCTCCGCCTGCAAGGTCACCTGTTCTTGCCCAGATGTTTCGAGGATCTGTCGGGTGAGGCTGCCGAACTTGCCAAGGTATTTCAGCCCATTCGCCACATCCTTCTGCAAGATGAGCTCCTGAATGGAATTGAGCGCATTGAATAGGAAATGGGGATTCATCTGAGCTTTGAGAGCGGTAAGTTGCGACACGGCCACTTGCTTTTCAAGGGCTGCCTTGCGCCTTATCTGACGGATACGGAGCATGAACAACCCCGACACGATGGCCGCTACCAGCAGCAACATCAGCCCAAGGAACCACCATGTTTGCCAATAGGGCTGCGCAATGAAGATGGGTAGGGAGATGCGCTCCAAGCTGGGCACTCCGTCCTCGTTCACCGCTAGCGCCTCAAAGATGTAATTGCCAGGTGGCAGGGCACTGAAAAGCACCTCCGTTCGGTTGCCTACTTGCTGCGTCCAAGCAGTGTCTAACCCAAACATGCGGTAGCGCACCACAGCTGTACTTCGGCCGCGAAAGGCCAATACCGCGATGTCCATCTGCAGTTCGTTCTGGCTGTGGTCCAAATGCAACAGGTCGGTAGCGGAGAAGATGCTGTCGCGCACCCTTAGTTCCATCAGGCGCAATCGGGGCGGGGTGGCATTCATCGGGTCGAGGGCAGTGGGAAAGGTCACTAGTCCATCATGTGTGGCCACCAACACCTGTCCGTGGCGCACTATGATGTCGTTGGCCTCGGTCACGTTCAGCCCATCCAGCAATCCGAAATGCGCACACGTTC
>JBFYQB010000330.1:0-4627 GCA_041302955.1 Flavobacteriales bacterium | reverse complement strand
TGGGGGAGGTTTGACGTAAGGACTGAGAGTTATTCAAATGACGGAGTTGATAGTAGTTTAAAATGATAGGAAAACTTCGCCTTTTCTATAGATACGTATCCATGGATAGCAACCAGTACATTGTAACAACTAGAATCGCATATCACGAAGCAGGGCACTGCTTTATGGGTTACTTGCAGGGGCATTCCGCAAATTTCATCGATATTAATTTTGACCCTTACCCAAATGTGGATTTGGACTTTGGTAATGACGATCCAATAATTTGTGAAATTCACAATGCATGTATGCAGGCTTTGAGCAACAGAACTCTAGTTGAAGTCAAAGAAGTCGCGAAACGGTACTGTAACGGCCTGCTAGCGGGAACAATGTCAGAGTATTGGCATTTCCAACAACAACCAACGTTTGATCAGATAAACGCTGTTGACAAAGCCAATGTCCAACACTGCATTAATGTTCTTTATCAACTTTTTGGCACAAACTTTAATCGAAGTGACTTTCTAAATGAACGATTAATATATACCAGAGATTCTATATGCGACCCGTCAAACTTTGCAGGTATAAAAAAAATAGCTTTAGCATTAATGATGTCCAAAGACTTTAGGATTGAGAGGAAAACGATCGAAGAACTAATGTGAAAGTAAGTAATCTGTGTAGAGCACAACGACTATTGGGACATAGCAACCAACTCCGCGAGACACTCTTCCCTCCTACGTTTTATTAGACTGGCTATATTCCAGTATTCCCAAGGAACATCCTTCCAAAGATCACCCCATCCCCTCCAACTCCCTGCTCAGATACTCCGCAGTGTGGCCTTTGCCTGAAGCGGCCACTTCAATCGGAAACTGGACAACATGATATGAGCACGAAGCACTACAAGGGAATGAACTACATTCGAAAATTCAAATTTCGGATGGTACAATGTCTATGAGAATCTTTCTAATCCTGTTGCTGTCGGCCTTTCTGCCCAATGTCCTATTGGCCCAGATATCCTTCATCACCCCCAATTCCACCTCGTGGCACGCCATCATTCTCGACAACGCCATCCGCGATGCTGACACCCTGCTGCTCATTCCATCGGCACGGAAAGGCGCGGTGAATTTGCGGTTCGTGCTGCAAGATGCGGACACCACCAAGCTCGGCTCCACCATAACCACAGAGAAGGGAATCCGCATGGTGCACTACCCCGAGCATGGCTATCATTGGACGGGCACGTTCCCCGAATATACCTGCACCGCCCCATCCTTTCAGGGCCTGGCCTTCGGGCTCTATGGGCTGATGGACCATGTGCTGGGCGTGCATTTCATCCATCCCAAGCAGACCATTTTCCCCGAGAAGCTCGTCTGGCCCGAAACGCTCGACCATCTGGCGCAGCCGCGATTCAACAAGAAGGGCTTTCACCTGCACACGCAGCACCCGCTGGAACTGACCGAGCAGCTGCACAACCCCGACCTGCCCCACGCGTGGGAGGATGTGAAGGAATACATCGACTGGCTGGCCCGCAACCGCCAGAACTACTGGGAGTTCTGCCTGCTGCGCACGCTTGACATGAAGCGCTGGCAGCCCCACGCCAGGCGCATGGTGAACTATTCGCACGAGCGCGGCCTGATGGTGGGCGTTGACCTCTCGCTGCACATGATCCAGCAGCGCACCTACCAGCTCTACAAGTTCTTTCCCAAGAGCTGGCGCAGCTACGAGGCGCAGTTGAAGCGCAATCTGGAGCAGGTGATGTATGCCGATTGGGACTTTCTCAACGTGGAGTTCAGCACGGCCGAGTTCATTGGCGGCATGGAGAAACTGAAGACGCGGCTCAAGCACGTGCTCATCACCGAGACCCGCAACCGCTATGGCGCCAACATCATGGGCCGCAAGCACGTGGTGAACGAGGAGAACATGGTGGGCGAGCAGTCGGACGTGTTCAGCGCTTCGGACAGCATAGACCTCTACCGGGGCGTGGGCATCCACACGGTGATGATGTACAGTCTGGAGGATAGCGTGGCGCCTGTGTATGAGAACAAGGATTTCAGCCACATCTACCGCGATATGCTGAAGGAGAACAAGGTGCGCGAGGTGTGGTTCTATCCTGAATCGGCCTATTGGGTCACCTACGACAACTCGGTGCCGATGCTGATGATGCCCTACCTGAGCGGGCGGTTGAGCGACATTCTGCTCTGCGAGAAGGAGGGCATTCCGAACCATCTCACCTTCAGCAGCGGATGGGAGTGGGGCTATTGGACGGTCGATTTCAGCATAGCGCGGTGGAGCTGGAAAGAGACCGTGAACGGCAAGGAAGTGGTGCCACAGCCTTTGGATTGGGCCACCACCATCGGGTTGGACGACCCCACCGTGCGCTCGCTCAACGGTCAGTTGGAGCTGCAAAAGGAGGCACTCATCTCGCAGAATCTGTTGCAGTTCCTCTGCCCACAGACCATCACCGATGAGTTCTCGCTGTTCCGCAAGCAGTTTCAACCACGGCCCGATTATACCTTCAAATGGCTGCGCAATGGCGGGTCGGACTCGGTGATACAGCACATCGAGCAGGTGCAGATCCCGCAGATGCGGAAGTTCATCAGCAACAGTATCGCATTGAATGAGAAATTGAAGACCGCGGATGCTGACAATGACCTGCAGGCCGACCGCATGTTGGAATATGCCCTCGGCATTGAAGTGACCACCCAACGGGCGCGCCACCGCCTCACCACCTTGCAGGCCATGATCGCCTATGCCCAAAAGAACGATGCCCTTGGCGATTCATTGATAACAGCCGCATCGGCCATACGCCTTGCCACCATACCCTTGGTGCGCCAGCAGGAAGAGCTCTACAGGTATGACAAGGAATGGCTGTACAAGCGCAGGCACAGCTTCACGTCCTATCAGTATGGCTATCTCTTCCCAGTGCACGACCTGCATTTCTGGCTGCGCGAAGAGGAGCAGATAAGGCGCAACCGCTTCTCGGCATTCTACCGCAGCATCTGGGATCTGGGCAAGATCGTTGGGATTTGACGTGATCATCCGCAAGTGACACTTATCACCGTGGATGGCGAAATGGGGCGATAGTTTCGCGGCCAAAGACCAGCCACATGAGAACCACCATCACCGCACTGCTTTTGGCCCTGGGCATCCATGCCTTTGGCCAGACCGACCTCACATTGACGATAGAAGAAGTGGCGTGGGCCAATGCCCCCGGGCTTCAATCGTTCGTAGTGGGGCAGCACGATGGCAAATGGCTGCTGCTTGGCGGCAGAAAGGACGGCCTGCACAGACGCCAGCCGTTTGCGGCCTTCCTTGCGGCCGACAACAACACGATGGCCTACGTGGCCGACCCCGCCACGATGGAGGTCTGGTCGGCTTCCATTGCCTCGCTGCCCGTTGCAGTGGCCGAGCAGTTGCAGAGCACCAACATGGAATTTGCGCAGCGCGACACGGTGCTCTACATCGTGGGCGGCTATGGCTACAGCGCCACTGCGGGCGACCACATCACCCACGGGATGCTTACTGCTGTCAACATCCCTTCGGCCATGAGCGCCATCATGAACGGTGGCACGCTGAACGCCCATGTGCGGCATGTGCAAAGCATGGAGATGGCCGTTACCGGAGGATACATGCACCTGCTGAACGGCACCTTCCACCTGGTGTGCGGCCAGTATTTCGAAGGGCGCTACAACCCCATGGGGCCCAATCAGGGGCCGGGATTCATACAGCAATACACCGAGGCCATCCGCAAGTTTGATGTGGTGGACAACGGCACCGCCATCAGCATCGCCAACTACACCGAAACGGTGGATGCCGCCAATCTGCACCGCAGAGACTATAACATGGTGCCGCAGGTGTTTCCCGATGGCAGCGAAGGATTCACGGTTTTCAGTGGTGTGTTTCAGCCCGATGCCGACCTGCCTTGGCACAACACGGTGAACGTGACCGCAAGCGGATATACCGTGAACAACGCCTTCGACCAGATGCTGAGCCAATATCATTCGGCCCATCTGCCCATACGCAACACGGCCACCAACGCGATGCACACCCTCTTTTTCGGTGGCATGAGCCGCTATCACTACGATACGCAGTCGGGCAGCCTGATAGATGACGAGGCAGTGCCTTTTGTGCGCACCATAAGCCTGGTGACCCGCCATGCCGATGGCACGATGAGCGAGATGGCCCTTGAGCAGCAGATGCCCGCACTGCTCGGGTCGGGCGCAGAGTTCATGCCTGTGCTGAGCGCGCCATATCTGACCAACGAGATACTGGACCTCAACGCCCTGCCGCAAGGCGAGGCCACGCTGGTGGGCCATATTTTCGGAGGCATAGAAAGCTCGGCCGAGAACATCTTCTTTGTGAACGATGGCACGCAGAGCTGGGCCAGCAACCGGCTGTTCAAGGTGTATATCACGCCATCGGCACCCACCACGGCCATCGGCACGGTGCTATCGGGCAAGGAGGTTTTTGAGCTTCTCTCCTACCCCAACCCTGTGGCCGACCTGCTTACCGTGCAGCTCACATCGCCCTATCGCACCAAGGGCACCGTGCAATTGCTCGACTCCAATGGCCGCGAGGTGCAACGCCAGTCCGTGAGCCTCGAACCTTCCAAGGCCGCCACCTTCACCATGGACTGCACACCACTGGCCAAAGGCAG
>JBFYQB010000329.1:0-6221 GCA_041302955.1 Flavobacteriales bacterium | reverse complement strand
TCTATATGGAAGGGACGAGCCGCACCCGTTTCTATCGCAATCTGTTCCAGCACAATGGTTGGGCCATCAAATTGCAGGCAAGCTGCGATGACAACACCTTCAGCAACAACAATTTTCAGAGCAACACCTTCGACATCTCCACAAATGGTTCGTTGGTGCTCAACGCCATGGAGAACAACTATTGGGACAAGTATGAGGGCTATGACCTTGACCGCAATGACATTGGCGACATCCCGTTCTTTCCCGTCAGTCTGTTCTCGGTGATCACCGAACGCATACCATCGGCCATGCTCATCTGGCGTAGCTTTCTGGTCTTTCTGCTCGACAGGGCCGAAAAGGTGATGCCCGTGGTGACACCGATCAACATGAAGGACCCTTACCCGAAGATGCGTCCCAATGATCTCCATTGACAACCTCCGCAAGAATTTCAAGGGGCTATGGGCCCTGGACGGTGTGAGCACCCAGCTCGCCAAAGGCAAGGCCTATGCCTTCATCGGCCCCAACGGTTCGGGAAAGACCACGCTTATCAAGAGCATCCTCGGCATGGTGATCCCCACTTCGGGCACCATCCTGGTGAACGGTGCCGACATCAAGGGCAGCTGGACCTATCGCGAACAGATAGGCTACATGCCGCAGATAGGCCGCTACCCCGACAACATGCGCATCGGCCAGCTGATCGATATGATGAAGAACATCCGCAACCATACGTCCGCGCTGGACATGGAGCTGGTGGACACCTTCCGACTGGAAGCGCTGTATGATAAGCCGATGCATACGCTGTCGGGCGGCACGCGCCAAAAAGTGAGTGCGGCACTGGCATTCCTCTTCGATCCGGCCATCTTGATCCTGGATGAGCCAACTGCGGGCCTCGACCCTATGGCGGTGGAGCAGTTGAAAGAGAAGGTGAAACAGGAGCAGGCCAAAGGCAAACTGGTGCTCATCACCTCGCATATCATGAGCGACCTGGACGAATTGACCACAGAGCTCATCTACATCAACGATGGGCGCATTGCCTATGATGATACCATCGAACGGCTGAAACTGGAGACCGGAGAAGACCGCTTGGGCAAGGCCATTTCATCCATCATGGGCCGCATGACCCTGACACCCTAAGGAAACGACCATGCCGCGCATCATCAAATACGTGCTCTACGATATTCTGCGGACACGTTTCATTCTGTTCTACACCCTTTTTCTGCTGCTCTGCGCGGTCGGGATGTATCAACTGGACAGCGACACATCTAAGGTGGTGCTGAGCCTGATGAACATCCTACTCATCGTGGTGCCGCTGGTGAGCATCGTGTTCACCACCATCCATTTCTACAACTCCTACGAGTTCATCGAGATGATGCTTGCCCAGCCCGTGAACCGAACGGTGGTCTTCCTCTCGCAATATATAGCGGTGGCCATTTCGCTCTCTCTGGCCTATCTGATCGGCCTCGGTGGGCCCATGCTGTTCTACGGTGCCGACCCCAGCGGCATCACGCTCATCTATTCGGGCGTGGCGCTCACGCTGGTGTTCGTTTCGTTGGCGTTCCTATCGGCAGTGCTCACCCGCGACAAGGCCAAGGCCATAGGCGTGGCGCTGCTGTTCTGGTTCTATTTCTCGCTGATTTTCGATGCTTTCGTGCTGTGGATCCTCTACACCTTCAGCGACTATCCGCTGGAGAAGGTCACCGTTGGGCTCGTTGCCCTCAACCCCGTGGACCTTGCCCGCATCCTGATGATCCTGCAGCTCGATGTGTCGGCACTGATGGGCTACACAGGCGCATTCTTCAAGGATTTTTTTGGAGGAGACCTGGGCTTCCTCTTCGCCTCGGGCGTATTGCTGATCTGGATAATCGCCCCCATCTATGCGGCACTTCGCATATTCAGGCACAAGGACCTGTAGTTTTCCACAACACACCTGAAACCCACGTCCTTACTGGAATCGTATTTTTCGAACTGCTTCCGTAAAGTTTACGGAAGCAGTTTGATATTCCCGATCACGTCCGTAGGGTTTATGATAGTAGTTTGATAAGAAGGCCTTGCGAAAATTGGAGCTATCTAATGGCAATGAGCTCGAAATGCATGATTCGCTCTATATTTGAACTCGTGCCGACCATCCTCATCGTTTATGGATATCGCTTGTTCTTTTTCAGCAATGAGAACGGGGAGCCTATGCATGTGCATGTGAAGAAAGGGGAAGGCGAAGGAAAGGTGTGGCTTGAACCAACTATCAAAGCGGCCTATCTTTGGGGATTCAAGGCACAGGAGGAAAAAGAGGTCCTGCGCATGGTGGAAGAACACAGGGAACTGTTCAAATCAAAATGGCATGAGCACTTCGGAAACTGATAGGTGGGAATTGGACGCTATTGACAAGCGTATTCTCGAAGAGGGTTTGCGCATCCAGTCGCTTCATTTCGATACAGAATTGAATCTGATGCTCATCGTGCTCAACAACCGCAAGGTGTTGAAGCGTAACCTATCGGATTTTCCAGCCCTTCACGCTGCGAACTCAGCGGCATTGAACAACTACGAACTGAGCAGAATTGGCGTGCATTGGCCCTCTCTGGACGAAGACCTAAGCCTGAGAGGATTTCTACAGCACGAGATGCTAAGCGTGCTCAGTGATAGAAAGGAAGCGGCTTAAGAAGTGGCGGACTACTCTGGGGCACTTGCCACCTTGCCTTCTCCACTTTTGAAAAGGTGCATCCGCAGCGTGATTTCGTGGCTGCCATTGCTGTATCCGCGAAGGCCACTTGTTGTGATGTCATACGAATAGCCGAGACGGAACCATTTGAATACCGCCTCACCAGCAACCATCACTGCATCGTCAATCCGGTAGCCTACCCCGATGTTGATGCGGGTCAAGGTCTTTGTGATATTGTCTGCCCCGAAGAACAACCATTGATCAAACTGAGCAGAGGCAGCATCTGTTTTCACGAAGGAAAGTGGCTTCAAACGGAATATCCTCCCGATCTCAAAATCGTAACGAATCATTCCGTAGTAGTGCCGAGCGATGGTCACTTCAGAAACTGCGCCTGTACCTCCCTCTGCATATTCTAAGGTTGATCCAGTCAAATGGTTTACGCTGAAGCCGACCACCAGTCCCTTGAAGCGATAGCTCAGACCAAGGCCCATGTCAAAAGCGGCACCGCCCTGTTTGGTGCCGATGATACTCGGGTCACCTTGTTGTATGGGATTCAACTGAGAGCCATCCAACGAGGTGATAATGGCACCCAAATAGATGCCGGGTGCTATCGTATGTCCTTTGAACCGTATGACGCCTGCATAGTTCAACCTCGGACTGTGACTTTCCTGAGCCCCAAGTTTGTCATGCACATACGTGACCCCGAAAGCACTATGTGCCTTCTTCACCTCATAGGAAACATTGGCCACGGTGCTGATGGGCCGGCCATCAAAGCCAACCCATTGCTGCCTGTGCTGCACATCGGCATTCAATTCAAAGTCATTGACAATGAACGATGGATTGACGAATGCGCTGTAGTCCTGATACTGCGAGAACTGCGGATCCTGCTGGGCGAATGTTGCGATGCCGTGGAACACAAACAGGAAGAGGACTGCTTGAACTTTCATTGGGGAAAAATAGGCAATTGTAATAGTCGGGTTAATTTTGTGCTATTACTCAATACCGCTACCATGACACGTCTGTTGGAAAAAGCCATAGCCCAGTTGCAAGCACTTCCCGAAAAAGATCAGGATGTCTTGGCACAATCGCTACTTGATGAATTGAAATGGGAGTATGCCCTGCCATCAGACAATGCCTCCAAGCTTTCAAACCTTGCAGCTGAGGCGTTGGAAGAATACCGAGCAGGTAAGACCCGTCCGATGAAGGGATGAGATCCGTAACCACTGAACGTTTCAGAAAGGCGTACTCCGATTTGCCCATTCAGATACAACGGCTTGCTGACAAGGCATTCAAACTATGGAAGGAGAATCCGCACCATCCAGGGCTTCACTTCAAGCAGGTACATCCTGACCCACCGGTATACTCAGTGCGCATAAGTTTGGGATACCGTGCCTTGGGCGTAAAGGAAGGTGATACGATGATCTGGTTCTGGATCGGCTCTCACGCTGCCTATGATGAGCTGTTGAAAGCTCTATAAACATAGAGAACCGATCTCCGGATCATAAGTTCTTCACCCACACTTACTATGCCCGCAGTTCTTGCAGTTCAGGCAGCCTTCCTCATAGACAAGGGCGGGCTGATTGCATTCGCTGCATGTGGCATCGGCAGGCACAGTGCCATCCTCGATGTAGCGTTTCAGAGCGCGGGCCACACCGTTCTTCCAGTTGTTCAGCGAGGCGGCATCGAGGTGCAGGTTCTCGATCAGGTTGACCACGTAAGGCAAGGGCATACCATGGCGCAGCACGCCTGAAATGAGCTTGGCGTAGTTCCAGTATTCCTTGTCGAACATGCGTGACAGGCCCTCGATGGTGGTGCCATAGCCCTCGCGGTCAGTGTAGCGGAAGTCGTAGCGCGTGCTGGCACCCGTGCGGTGTTTCATCACTTCGCCACCTTCCACCCAGTCGGGCAGATAGAATGAATCCTTGGCCTTGCCCGTGAAGATCTCATAGGGACGGCCTTTAATGAGTCCCACCACGGCTATCCATTCCTGGTCGCCATTGCGGAAACGCACAACATCGGCCTTCAGCGTGTCCGGACGCTTGGCTGGGCGGGGTTCCACCTCCATTTCGCCCTTCTTCTCCTTCTTCTCGTCATTGCTGATGAGCACGCCCGACCGCGACCCATCGCGATAGACCGTGATGCCCTTGCAGCCGCTCTCCCAGCCCGTGCGGTAGATGTCGGCCACCAGTTCTTCGGTGGCGCTGTTGGGCACATTGACCGTCACGCTGATGCTGTGGTCCACCCACTGCTGCACGGATCCTTGCAGGCGCACCTTGTTCAACCAGTCCACATCGTTGGCGCAGGCATTGTGATATGGGCTCTTGGCGATCAGGGCCGTCAGTTCTTCCTCGTTGCATTTGGCCACGGTGTCAGGGTCATAGCCGTTCACCTTGAGCCATTGCGAGAACCCGTGGTGCAGCACATGGAACTCCTCCCACGAATCGCCCACGCTGTCCACAAAATCGACCTTGATGTTGCGGTCGTTGGGGTTCACCTTGCGCCTGCGCTTGTAGGCCACCATGAAGGCCGGCTCGATGCCCGAAGTGGTCTGCGTCATCAAGCTGGTGGTGCCCGTTGGGGCCACGGTGAGCAGGGCAATGTTCCTGCGGCCGTACTTCTTCATGTCCTGATAGAGGTCGGGGTCGGTGGCGGCAATGCGCTCCACGAACGGATTGCCCTCTTCGCGCTTGGCGTCATAGATGGGGAATGCACCACGTTCGCGGGCCATTTCCACAGACGAGCGATAGGCCTCCACGGCCAAGGTCTGATGCACGCGGGTGCAGAACGTGATGCTCTCCTCACTGCCATAGCGGATGCCCAATGCGGCCAGCATGTCGCCTTCGGCAGTTACGCCCACGCCCGTTCTGCGGCCTTGGATGCACTTCTCGCGTATCTTCATCCATAGGCCATGCTCCACCGATTTGAGGTCGTGCGCCTCGGGGTCGGCCTCTATCTTGCCGATGATGGTGTCTATCTTCTCCAGCTCAAGGTCGATGATATCGTCCATGATGCGCTGCGCAAGGCGGGCATGTTGGCAAAAATGGTCGAAATTGAATTTCGCTTTGTCTGAGAATGGATTTTCCACAAACCCCATCAGATTGAGGGCAAGAAGGCGGCAGCTATCGTAAGGACAGAGCGGTATCTCGCCACAGGGATTGGTGCTCACCGTGCGGAAACCGAGGTCGGCATAGCGGTCTGGCACACTCTCGCGGATGATGGTGTCCCAGAACAGGATGCCCGGCTCGGCCGACTTCCAAGCGTTGTGGATGATCTTCTGCCAGATGGCGGCCGCATCCACCTCCTTGGTCACCTTCGGCTCCTTGGCATCAATGGGGAACTGCTGCACGTACGGCTTGCCACTCACCACAGCTTTCATGAACGCATCGTCTATGCGCACCGACACGTTGGCGCCCGTCACCTTGGTGCCGTCCATCTTGGCATCTATGAACTTCTCGGCATCAGGATGCTTGATGCTTACGCTGAGCATGAGCGCGCCTCTGCGGCCGTCCTGCGCCACTTCCCGTGTGCTATTGCTATAGCGCTCCATGAAGGGCACAAGACCAGTGGAGGTCAGCGCGCTGTTCTTCAC
>JBFYQB010000328.1:0-5191 GCA_041302955.1 Flavobacteriales bacterium | reverse complement strand
TGCATCCCGCTCTCGTACTGAAAATCGACACTGGTCTGCGCTGTGGCCTTGGGGCCGAAGATGCTGACGTTGCTGAACACGCCCGTGGTGTTGGGTGTATTGTCGGTGCCGCCCGCATCGTTGTCGCTCTCGAACCCATTGGAACCAGAGGCGTCTGCAATGAGCGGGTCGCGGAAACTGACCGCAAACTGCACCGATCCGCTGTAGCCGTTGTCGGTGTCATAATCATCGTCCCAACCACGGTGGGCCACCAGATGTTTGGAATTGACCGTTCCACCGAACCACTCAAAGCTGTCGTCCCCGCAGTAGCTCACCTGCACATGGTCTATCTGCGTGCCACGGCCTACGCCTGCCATGGTGAGGCCGTTGATCTCCTGATTGGGCTGAAAGGCAATGCCCGCAAACTCGATGCGCACATAGCGGATGATGCCCGAGTTGTCCTCTGGGTCGCTGCCTCCGAAATAGGCCTCGGTGCCGCCTTCCACCACGCCCTGTCCTCCGGGCACGTTGATAGGTGCGCGACCACAGACGATGATGCCGCCCCAATCGCCATATCCCCGCTGACCTGCTGGCAGATTTGAGGTGAACACGATTGGGCTTGCAGCCGTTCCGTTGGCCATGAGCATCGCACCGCGTTCCACTACTAGCGTGCCTTTGCTGGCCTTATCGCCTTTGATGATGGTGCCCGGCTCGATGGTGAGCGTCACACCTTCTTTCACATAGACAAAGCCTTGAATGAGATACCGCTTTTCGGCCTCCCATGTCACATTCGCGGTGATATCGCCCGTGATATTCACCGTGGCCGTGTCTTGAAAATAGGTGCAGGAACCGTTGTCCATCTCAGCCTCCGGGTCGTAGTTGGAGGCCGTTGGGTCGGTGCATCCTTCCTTTTCTTCGGGCGAACAGGCCGCTACCATGAACAGGGAAGAGAGGGCGAGAATTGGTAGTAGGTGTTGGGTCATGATTTTGGTTGAAAAGTGGTAGTAAACTGTGGGATTCATGAGGCTATTACTCAATCTCCCTATTTCCTTTAAAATGCGAAGCTATCCTCATTGCTTGCCAGCCATGTTAAGCCAACTTAAAGATTGACCTGCACTCCGATCTGCACCAACTGCCCATCGCGAAAGCGGTAGATGGTCTCGTCCACCTCATTCACGCTGCCATTGGCGTCAGAGTCCTGTGTCAGTTGGAAGGGTGCGTTGAGCAGGTTCTTAACATTGGCATAAACCTCGAAACGCTTGCCGAGGCCCTTGCGCACATTGATGTCGAGCATGTGGCGGGGCATTTCATAGATGTCGGGGTCGAAGGCCGAACCCGCAGCGAAGAGCCTTGGCCCGACCACGTTATAGACCACATTGACCGACAGCCCGGCCTTGGTGTTGGCATAATACAGTCCCGCATTGGCGATGTAAGGTGCCTGCCCCATCATAGGCCGGTTGGTGGCCTGCGCGGCCACAGCACCAAGATCCACACCGCTGAGGATGTAACTGCCGTTGGCAATGAAGCTCAGGTCGCGGACAAAGCGCGCATCGGTCAGGTGATTCAGGCCATAGCGCAATTCCAATTCCAGCCCGGCACTATAGCCCGATTCGGCATTTCGGAAGCGAAAGCTGTTGGTGCCCGCGCCACCTGCTGCTTCAAACACGGTCTCGATGGGGCGGATGAAATACTTGTAGAAGGCCGCCACACGCAGCAGGTCTGTACCCTTTCCGAACCATTCCCAGCCAAGGTCGGCATTGTGAATATCGGGTACGGTGAGGGAAGGATTGCCCGCCAAGGTGTTGTTCAGTTCAAAGTCATAGTAAGTGAATGGGGCCAACTCGCGGAACTCTGGCCTGTTCACCGAGCGGAAATAGGCTGCACGGAACAGCATCTTGCCCTTGGTCACGGTAATGTTCAGCGATGGCAACACCGACAACAGCGCGAGATTGACCGATACGGGTTGCAGGTTCTGGCCGCTTTCCAAACGCTGCATGTTCTGCTCGATGCGCACTCCGCCCCGCAATTTGAGGTTGTCCCAAAGCACGGTCTCGGTGCCGAGGTAGGCGGCAAAAAGGTCGTTGGTGGCCGTGTAGGCATCGCTTTCGTTGGTTCCTTCTGCCATCACAAGGCCGTTGGCGGCATTCACGTTGGCGGTGCTGAACACAGAGTCTATCGGCTGGAACGGGATGCTCTGATCGAACTGCGCCTGATTGCCCGCCACATAGCTCATCCATCGTGCGTTGAAGGCCCTGTCCTTCCGCTCATAGAACACCCCGCCAAACAGCGACACCGCATGTTTCCCCTTGCTGTAGGCCATCCACTCCACATGCTGACGGGCAGCGATCACATGCTCGGCCAGATCGGAATAGAAACGCCCCGCATCAAAGGTGCTCGCACCCGGAGGCAGCACGAGGCGGAAGGCATCATCACTGCCTGCATTCCTGCGGTAGCGCACCTTGCGGAAATCGGGTTCCTCGCGGCCTGCATAGCTGTAGCCCAACGCCCATTCATAGATCCAACGGTCGTCCCGGAAACGATGCCGCCCCGCAAACTGCCCGTTGTACACCGAATTGCTGCGATATCGGAAATTGTAGTTGCGGTCTTCGCGGTTCTCCAGGTCGTGGGTTCCTGTACGGAGTACCGTCTCATTCACACCCAGTTGGTCAAAAGTGTTTCGGAAGTCGATGCGGTGGTTCGGGCCAATGGCAAACCCCCAGTTGCTGAGCACACCTATGCGCACATTCTCCTGCAACGATGCATCCTGATAATTATAGATAGGCTCGCTGCGCCCAAGGCTGTCGATGAAATTGAGATAGCTGTTGTTCTCTGCCGTGAACGAACGGGTGCTACGCCCATAGGCCAATGAGTTGACCGTGCTCACCTGCACCTTGCTCTTCCCACCCTTGATAAGGTCGGAATAGGTGATGCGAAAGTTCTGGTCGGGGATTACCATCGTTTCTTCGGTGGCCCATAGGTTCTGAAATCTACGCGTCTCGTTCTCCCGTATCTGCGGGCTTTGGATGGCGCTGAGGTTGGCGGCCAGTCCATCGGGCAGGCTGCGCGCCCCATCGTCAAACCCAAGTCCATCGGTGGACGAGCGTGGCCCCGAGAGCTTGTTCTCGAAGGTGGTGCCTACGCGCATGCCCAACGAATAGTCGAGGCTGACCTTGCGGGCCTCTGCCTGCGAGCGGGTGATAATGCGCACGGTGCCACCAGCAAAATCGCCAGGCAGTTCGGGGCTTCCGGTCTTGTAGATCAGCATCCGTTCGAGCACACTGCTACTGAGCATGTTGAAGCTGAACGCCTTCCGGTCCGGTTCAATGCTGGGTGTGCCAAGGTCGTAGATGAGCACCCGGTTGTAGCGTTCGGCCAGCCCACGCACGAAGATGAAACGGCCGTCCATAATGGTGATGCCGGGAATCCTGCGAACGAGGTCGGCTGCCGTGCGGTCCTGCGTCTCACGGATCTGCTGCTCGGTCATGCCTGTCACCAACGTGCCGCTGTTGCGGATGTCGGTAATGAGCGACATCTCGGTGCCGGTGATGCGCGCTGCCGCCACGGTGACGGCTCCTATCGCTATGCTCGATTGGCGCATGGTGAAGTTCAACTCCAAGGTCTGGGCGTTCTTCAGCTCCACATTCATGATGTCGTTCTCATGGCCTACGTGGCTCACCACCATGCTGTATTTCCCAGCAGGTGCGGTGAAGGAATATTTACCGTCAAAATCGGTGCTGGCGCCAATGCTGGTGCCCATGAGCTGCACATTGGCGAAGGGCAGGCCTTGCGGCTTCCCATCCAGTTCTTCCGTGACGGTGCCTGCGATGGTGCCTGTCTGTGCAAGACCATGGACCGCAATGCCAAAGGCAAATACAAGGGTGATCGAAAAGCGCAACAGGGGATGAAATGCCATGGTTTTATCGTAGGGGCGAAATTGCCCAGTCCGCTGCCCGCGCATGTTTCACTGATGTTATGATGATGTGATGGGAATGTTTCCAGTTTGCCGATTCACCTTATCCATGTTCGTGCAGATAAAATGGGCGTTCTATCGCCACCATTTCAACGGAATTCGGTGCCCTATTCTTAGCCGCATCGTTGTGCGCTTAACATTGGACAGCGGTTGGGCGGCCCTTTGTGAAGTTGGGCTTATGAAGTGATCATTTTACTGTTAACCTTCTGATGCACAACATCCAAGGCACAATGGAATGATACGTTTGAGGGCGAATCGAACAGCACCCTATGCTCAAGAACGCTTTGCTGATGTCGCTCGGTCTTTTGATCGGCCATGTTTCCCTCTCCGAAACGCCTCGCTCGCAGCAATTGAAAGTCCTCACTTGGAATGTTTTTCTCCGACCACGGGCCATCCTCTGGGGCGACCATCAGGCGGCAAGGGCCCACGAGATGGTAAAGCTTCTCCAAGCCGAGGATTATGATGTGGTGGTGCTACAAGAGGCCTTCGACCAGCGCAGCATCCGCATCCTGACCGAGGGCCTTCGCGCAGATTATCCCTACATGCTGCTACCCCAGAAGCGAAACATCTTCCACATCAACAATGGGCTGATGGTGCTTTCCCGATTGCCTATCGAAGACACCGCCACCATCTTCTTCGACCGTTGTGCGGGCAACGACTGCATGGCCGACAAGGGCGCTGTGCTCATTCAAGTATCCAAAGGAGGGCATGGCTATCAGGTGATAGGAACCCACGCGCAGGCCGAAGAGGGAAAGCACTATGCCGACATCCGCAGCCATCAATATGCACAGATCCGCGAGCTGCTCATTGAGCAACATGCCCTACAGGGCATGACCCAGATCGTTGTGGGCGACCTCAACACCGACCAATCGCAGCATCTTGATTATCAGATGATGCTCCATTCGCTTGGGGCCGAGAACGGAGATGTGCTCACCGCCACGGGCGAAGACCTGCCATGTGATGGTGTCTATACTTGGGGCTGTTCCAACAATGGACTGGTGCCCGCAAAGCACAAGGGCAACACCTCGCTCCTAGACTATCTGCTCTGCCGCCCGAACGGCAACCGACCAAAGATCGAGCGTGTGCTGCACGTCTTCAAACGGAGCTGGAAGAAAGGCCGTTCCGATCTCTCCGACCACTATGCGCTGAGCATGACGGTGGTGCATTGACCCGTTTCTGAGGCCGCACAGCCCCCGCTTGTGGGGTCTACAGATGTCTTGTAGGTTATCATTTCCTTAACCC
>JBFYQB010000327.1:0-5058 GCA_041302955.1 Flavobacteriales bacterium | reverse complement strand
GAGGAAAAGAAACCCCCAGACAGAAAATGATTGGGATGATGTACTTGGTGCTCACCGCCTTGTTGGCGATGAATGTTTCCAAGGACGTGCTTAATGCATTTATCCTTATCAATGATAGTTTGGTGGTAACCAACCGGAATTTTGAAGGTAAGAACGTGTCTCAGTATGATGCATTCAAAGCTGCTCTTCTTAATGACCGAAAGAAAGTTGAACCTTGGTATAACAAGGCAATAGAAGTTAAAACTGCTGCTGATTCAGTGGTGGCGCACATTGAAGATCTGAAAAGATACTTGATAATGCGGACTGATAAAATGGATTCTGTTGAGGTGAATGCCATTTTAGCCAATTTAATTGGAGCGGCCAATGATGATCAAAAGTTGGCGGCACAGGTTATAGTGGACTCTATTTTTTCATTGCGTAATGTTAGCAGTAAGGATAACTACGATGAACCTACCAATATTATGATTGGAGGTGATGAGGGGAATCCAAAGAAAGGTCCCCATACTGCAGAAGAGCTTAAAGCTATACTGGATAGGTATCGTGATAACTTAGTTGCTAAGGTTGACCCTAAGAAAGGTCAATCAATTATTGATGCACTGAGGATGAATTTTAATACGGATACTACATTCAGGGTAAGTGAGTCTGAAAGGCAGAACTGGCAGTTGGCCAATTTTTACCATATTCCGTTGGCTGCTGTTGTAACCAACTTGAGCAAAATTCAGACTGATGTTCGGAATGCAGAATCAGATGTGGTAAAATACTTGTTCCGTGAGGTTGATGCCAGTGACTTCAAGTTTGATACACTTGCTGCCAAAGTCATCGCACCTAGCGTTGTGTTTTTTGGTGATGAGTATAAAGCTCAGATTTTTGTTGCCGCGTTCAGTACTACCCAGAACCCTACTGTCATGTTAGGGAAAGTTGACACCACAGTGAATAGAATCGTTGGCCCTATAGATTCGTCTTCCGTTAAGGTTGATAAGGGGGTTGGCATATATTCAGTAAAGGCTACTACTGAAGGACTGAGAGAGTATAGTGGTTTGATCAAGGTAAAGGCTCCATCAGGCCAGATCTTAAGTTACCCGTTCAAATCTGAATACATGGTAATGAAGACGGGTGTTGTTGTGTCTCCTACCAAAATGAATGTATTGTATCGTGGCGTGAAGAACCCGATTTCGATTTCAGTTCCTGGTGTTGCACCAGAGAATGTAATTGCAACATTGGATGGCGGAAAGTTGAGCCCTGATTCAAAAGCTGGTAAGGGTAATTTTATTGCTGAAGTTGCAGGTGGTTCTGAAGCTAAGGTTCGTGTTTCTGCCAAAGTTGACGGTAAGCCGAGACCAATGGGTGATTTCACCTTCCGAGTTAAGGAGGTGCCAACTCCGGTCGGTATGATTGCAGGTTTGAAGGAAGGTCCAATTTCCGCAAATCGTCTTGCTGCCTCGCCAACGGTAATTCCGAAAATGGAAAATTTCGATTTTGAGTTGTTCTTTAAGACAACCAAATTTGATTTGGTGTTTCAAGTAGGAACAGACCTTGTTACCAAGAACGTAACTGGAAGCAGTATACCTGGTGATGCTTTGGATCAAATAAAGCGTTTGAAGAAAGGGTCACGGGTCTATATCGAGAATATCAATGCTGTGATGTTGGATGAGAACAACCAACCTGCGGCTGGTGTAACTCCCAAAAAGCTTGCACCCATAAGTCTCAGGATAGATTAAGTCGCACTAAAACTACCGTCATGAAAGCGTCAGTCTTTGCATTTGGAATCGTTCTGTTGACAGGAGTTTCTCTTGTTGAGGAAGCATCCTCTCAAAATGTGCTTGATGGTGTGTATGTAAAGGAACATTATCCCACGAGGAAAGTAGTTCCGTACACGCATCTGAGGGAGGCGGACGTTATGTGGGCTAATCGTGTTTGGAGAAAACTTGATCTTCGTGAGAAAATCAATCATCCTCTGTATTACCCTACACAGCCGATTAAGAATCGTAGGAGCTTGGCACAAGTGATTGTTGAAGCGGTTCGTGAGGGAAGTCTTACTGCGTATGACGCTTTGGATGATGAATTTACGATTACACTTACGAAGGCTGAGATAGAGCGAAAGTTGAGCTATGTTGATACTCAATATATCGAGAGTCCAGATCCTCCATATGATCTTGTGATGACTGTGATTCCTGAGGAGTTCGATCCTGCAACGGTGAAGGAATTCAGGATTAAAGAGGATTGGTTTTTTGATCGTCAACGTTCGGTCCTTGATGTACGTATAATTGGTATTCAGCCGGTAGCGGAAAACAAAGACAAAACCACTGGTGAGGTGCGCGGCACTGAACCAATGTTTTGGATATACTTCCCAGAAGCTAGGAATATCTTTGCTAGTGCAGAAGTTTTTAACAGGCAGAATGATGCTGAGCGTAAAACCATGGAGGATATCTTCTGGAAACGTATGTTCGGTTCATATATCTACAAGGAGAAGAACGTTTACGATCGTTCAATAGCGGATTACATGTTGAATACGTTGGATCAGTTATTGGAGGCGGAGAAGATTAAGGAGAACATTTTTATTCTCGAACACGATCTATGGGAGTATTAATGTGATTCTAAAAGAGAAAGTAAGAAAGCCCTGCGTCTAAGACGTGGGGCTTTTTGTTGGTATAACGTTCGTTATTGTTTTGAAAGAAGTACAGGGTCACAGTTGTCTGCTCTGCATGGGAATCGGCTGAATACACGGGCATTCAATTGGCTATTATCTCCTGACCTAACCTTGATCCAACCTTCATTAAGCAGAAGTGGTCAATTTGACCGGATGGCTTCCACGGGGCTCAATCGGGACGCGAGATAGGCGGGGATAATACCGGCTATCAACCCAATAATCACTGAAATGGCTATGCCTTTGAACATATTTCCAGCGGTCAAATACAGATTTACGTCAAATACAGATGATGCTAAGATAGTAAGCAGGTAAACAATGAGAAGTCCTGCGATACCTCCAAGAAGGCTGAGGAAAATCGCTTCGGCCAAGAATTCGAGAAGGATGAACCAATTTTTTGCTCCGAGTGATTTTTCGATACCAATTAGATGTGTTCGCTCCTTCACAGAAACAAACATGATGTTGGCGATGCCAAAGCCGCCAACAAGTATGGAGAATCCACCAATGATTGTTCCAGCGACATTGAGCATCGTGAAGAGGCTGTCAAGTGATTTGGAGAGGACACTCACTTCATTCAAAGCGAAATTATCTTCTGCAAGTGGCTTTAATCTACGCAGACCGCGCATGATGCCTCTCAGTTCATCCTTGAGTTGTGCTGTGGCAACGCCTTGTTTGCCCCGAACCATTACCATAGGTCCGGAAGAGTTGCCATCTAGTTTGATAAGCTGCTGCGCAAAATTCACAGGCATCAATACCTGATTATCGAGGCTGTTGCCAAAGATGCTCTCACCTTCTACATCGAAAACTCCGATTACCGTCAATTTGCGTCCATAGAGTTTTACAGGTTGCCCAATGGGACTGGACTTACCAAATAAACCTTGAGCAACCGCCATGCCTATAATGCAGACATTCTTGCCAGAGTTTGATTCTAAAAGGGTGAAGTATCGACCCAAGGCAATGTTGAATGATTTTATGCGGTCATAGTCGTGGGTCACAGCTACAACACTGACGTTCTCAACCAGATTTGACCCGTGTTCAACGGTCTTGTTCGATGAAACTTGAAACACAACTGCACCGGCCGCATTGCTTCTGCGCTGTATCTCTTTGAATTCATCCATCGTGGGTTGCGGCCGTTGCCAGTATTTCCACCACGCATAGTCTGTACCTGTAGCCCAAGGCCATTTCTGAACATAAACTGTATTGTCGCCCAGAGACTGCACGTTCTCACGAATGTTGCGCTCCATGGAATCTACGAGGGTGAATACAGATATGATGGCAAGAATGCCGATCGTAATGCCTAAAAGCGAGAGAATCGTACGGAGCTTGTTGACCACTAGGGCATTCCATGCCATGCGGATACTCTCGTTGAGCAGCTTGAAGTAGATGGACATGGAATGTTAAAAACTCAGGTAGAAATGGATGTCTATGCGGTTGTCAAAGGTAGTTGAAGGTATTCTAAAGGAGTACTTTTGCGCTGCTTGTAAAAAGCCTTTCCCAGAGTTTATTCTAATACAGAATTCACAAAAGGATAATTCATCCACACAACGTCTATTCCTAAAGTGATCGAACGAATGTCCACTAATAAAACCTTGAAGAATGCCTTGATTTCGGTGTATCACAAGGAGGGATTAGAACCCATAGTCAAGCAACTTGTTCGATTCGGAGTGAATATCTATTCAACGGGTGGTACGCAGAGCTATTTGGAGGAATTGGGTGCTACTGTGTTGCCAGTAGAGGAATTGACAGGTTATCCGAGCATATTAGGTGGAAGGGTGAAGACCTTACACCCAAAGATCTTTGGTGGAATTCTTGGAAGACGGGAGCATCAAGGCGATTTGGCACAGTTAGCTGAGTATGAGATACCGGAGTTGGATCTGGTAATCGTGGATCTCTATCCGTTTGAGGACACTATGGCTTCCGGGGCATCTGAGGGAGACATCATTGAGAAGATCGACATAGGTGGCATATCGCTAATCCGTGCAGCAGCTAAGAATTATAAGGATGTGGTCATTGTTCCGTCTAAAGAGCAGTACGGCATGCTTGCCGAAGTGTTAGCTACTTCAGCGGAGACAGATCTGGAGCAGCGGAAAGCTTTCGCAACGGCCGCTTTCGGAGTATCATCTCATTATGACACAGCAATTCATCAATACTTCACTGGTGGCGGATTTGCACATGTCGAGCAGGGCACGAAAGTGCTCCGCTATGGTGAGAATCCTCATCAGAAGGGATATTTCCATGGTGATCTTGACGCTTTGTTCGATCAGATACATGGGAAGGAACTGAGCTACAACAACCTGTTGGATGTGGATGCAGCAGTGCATCTAATCGCTGATTTTGATGAGCCAACGTTTGCCATTCTTAAACACAACAATGCCTGCGGACTTGCAAGTAGGCCAACATTGGCGCAGGCTTAT
>JBFYQB010000326.1:0-3503 GCA_041302955.1 Flavobacteriales bacterium | reverse complement strand
CTGCCTTTTCTCGGCAGTGACCCTGAGCACATAAAGGCTGAGACACCCCGCCCGAGCGAGCGTCTTTCGCTCGTTCGCACTATTTGGTGGGCTCCAGCCCGCACGATGATCCCCATCCTCATACTTCATGTGCTTACAACTACACCAAAGATGAACAATTCTCAGTTCACGGTCGGGGGTGGCTCTTTCATGAGAAACCCCTCCCATCCCACTTACCTGCGTTGGGGAAGGTGTCTTCCCATCGGCTTTCGCGGCCCGATCATCCTGTTCCCGGCTGCACGCATGGTGTGCTGGCCGGGAACAGGGGGATGGTTGGTCAAGGCACCGGTTCGGGCTCTGGTGTCAGCATCACTTCTACGCGGGCCACTTCTTCGGCAGTGATGATGATGGGCTGCATGTAGGGCAGATGGCCGGGAAATGTGACCTGCAGAGGGTAGGTGCCCGGATCGATGGGCGGCATGAAGAACAGTCCATTGGCATCTGTGGTGGCCGATATGTCAGTGCCCAGATAGGTGGCCACGGCCCCGGCAAGGCGCGCACCTGCATTGTTGAGCACCATGCCAATGGCCGACCAGTCTTCGGGCGTTGGGGTCTGTCCGGGCGATGGCACATAGACCACACCCCATTCGCGGGCCTTGCGCCTCATGCTGGCCTTGTCGCCTTTGTCATATACGGCCTCTATCTCGTTCCATAGGCGCAGGAGCAGCATGTCGGTCTCCAGATTGAGGGTGGCCATGGCCTCGAGGGCATTGTCATAGGCGTTTTTGAGGGTGCCTTGTATGACCGATGCATTTTCGAAGGCTGTGGCACGCAGCACAATGCTGGCCTGCGTGGGAAACGGCATGGCTGTGCCGCCTGCTGCAATGCGGTTGGCCTCTCCGTTCACATAGGCCTTGCCAGCGTCTATGATGCTTTGGTCCGAGGTCATATCGGGCGCACCCATGGCGGTGTTGTCGAGTCCGTAATAGCTAAGGTCGGTGCGCAGATACTCTCCGCGCAGTGTAGCGTTGATCACCCCTTGATATCCATGGTTTATCCACATGCGGGCCTCAGACCGCAACGGGATGACCACAGCCGTCTGGGCGGTCTGTTCGGCCTTGGTGCGGTTCACCTCGTTGAGCGCCAGGCCATAGGTGGGATAAAAGGTGTCGAGCCAATCGATGGCAGATGCGGTAAAGGGCAGATCGGCAGCAGGCAGCGCATCCTTTCTGGTCTTTATGGCATTGAGAGCTGATGTGCGGCCCGGGTTGGCATCGGGTCTGAGTATTCTGGTCATGGCATATAGTGTTTATGGTAAGTAATGAAATTGATGGGCTATAACACGGCAATAGGGCAGGGTGGAGGGCTGTGAGCCAGTGGTAGCGTGGGTTCTGAACAATGCAGCTCGCCATTGGGCATCACAATAGTGCTTGGTGGAGCGGCCATATGGAGGTCAATATGGCCGCTCCACCAAAATGGAGAGGCCATATCAAGGTCAGTTTGCCCACTCCACCAGAATGGAGCCATCATAAGAGGGTCGGTTTGCCCACTTCCCCAAAATGGAGCCGCCATCCAGAGCACGATATGCCCACTTGGCCAAAATGAAGATGACCGATAGGGCTCACTATGCCCGCTCCACCAACGGGCAACAGCCGAGCAGATCCTATTTGCAACAATCTGTGGATGCCGAATGCCCGATGTTGGCATGCTGCGGTCTTTCCATATGTAGGGGATGAGATCCATGTCCTGTATTTGACTGTCCCAAAATTCCAGTAAGTTTGTTACTGGAACTGGACGGATATTACCTGGATCATACCTATAAGGGATAGTTTAGTAATGCCGTCAAAAAGGAATTGGATATGGATATCAGAACAAAACTCACGCTATTGCGCAGGTTGGCCGGCTTTACCCAGCAGAACATAGCCGATGCCCTCGAACTCAGCCAAAAGAAGATATGCAACGTGGAGAAGCTCGAATCCGACCTCTCTACCAAGGAGGTGGAGCTTTGGTGTGCCGAGCTGAAACTGACCCCCGAGGAGGCCTATTCCAAGCCCATCTACAAGCTGGTGAAGCTCATGTTGGAACGGAAGCTACTGCCCCAAAAGCCCAGCGATCAAGGATAGGCCATTCGCAGCGGTAGGCAGACCGCTATAAGGCCCCTACGAGCCGAACCGCCTCAGCATGTCGAGGTCGCCCTTGGTATAGGGCGGATAGCGCATGGAGGGATCGAACCAGGTGCTCTTGTCCATCACGGCACGTTGGTGTGAGAAGGTCTCGAAGCTATAGCGGTGGTGATAGCTGCCCAGCCCGCTCTGGCCCACCCCACCGAAGGGCATGTTGCCATTGGCCGCCTGCAACATGCAATCGTTGATGCCCACCCCGCCCGACCGTGTGCCTTGCAGCACCTGTGCCTTCACGCCATCATCCTTGGTAAAGAGATAGAGCGCCAACGGGTCGGGGCTGTGGTTGGCCAATGCCAGTGCCTCGTCCATACTGGTATAGGTGAGCACAGGCAACAATGGCCCGAATATCTCTTCCTGCATGATGGGTGCATCCATAGCTGCTATCTCCAGCAGTGTTGGGCCTATCTTGAGGCCAATGCGGTCGCTGCCGCCATCGTGCACCACCGTGCAGCCGTTGCGCAGGCCCATGATGCGGTCAAAATGACGCGCGTTGACGATGCGGCACCAGCGGTCGCTGGCCATAGGGTCGCTGCCATAAAAGGCCTTTATGGTGCTGATGAGCAGCGTGATGAAACGGTCCTTCACATCGCGGTGCACAATGAGGTGATCGGGCGCAAGGCAGGTCTGCCCGGCATTCATGAACTTGGCCCACACCACCCTGCGGGCCGCCACCTTCAGGTCGGCATCGTGGTGGATGATGCAGGGACATTTGCCACCCAGTTCCATCACCACGGGCGTGAGGTGCTTTGCCGCCTCGGCATAGATGCTCTTGGCCACCGCCAGGCCTCCGGTATAGAAGATCAGGTCGTGCTGATGGTGCAGCAGTTGCGTGGCCGTGGTGCGGTCGCCCTCTATCACTTGCACATGGGCCGGGTCAAAATGCTGGTTGATGATGCGGGCCAGCACGGCCGAAGCGTTGGGCGCCATCTCCGAGGGCTTCACGATCGCGCAGTTGCCTGCCGCAATGGCGCCTACCAATGGGGCGAGGCTGAGATGGAACGGATAGTTCCAAGGCGCGATGATGAGCACACGGCCCAAAGGCTGATGGGTTATGGTGCACGCGGCAGGCTTCAGTTGCAAGGGGCTGGACACCCGCGTGGGCCGCATCCATTGCTTGAGGTGCTTGATGGCCGCATTCAGCTCATCGAACACCACCACGTTCTCGGCCACGAAGGTCTCATGGTCTGCCCGGCCCAGATCGGCATGCATGGCCGCAAAAATGTCGGCCTCGTGCTGCTGCACCAGCTTCTTCAGGGTTTTCAGCCGTTCGATGCGGAAAGCATAGGACAGCGTGGCCCCCGACCTGAAAAACTGCCGTTGTGTGGCTACACTGGCTTCGAT
>JBFYQB010000325.1:0-5314 GCA_041302955.1 Flavobacteriales bacterium | reverse complement strand
CACTGTAACATTGATGCGAGTAGGGTCTGAACCTCGGATGCGGATGCCTGTGTAGCCCACTCCTGCCCCAGCATCGGAAGTGACAACCACGTTCGGCTCCTGATCGAGGATATATGGCATGTCCTGCCCGAAATTCCTACTCTCGATTGTCTTCTTGTCTATCTCTGAGTAGGTGGTGGCCGTGTTCCTATTGGCGCGTGTCGCATAGAGTGTAACCTCATCCAATTGGTGGTCGGCCGGTTGCATCTGGATACTGAGCGGGACACCATTGGCAGCTACCACTCGCACATCCTTCGTCTGCTGACCGATAGCAGAAAACCGGAGCGTTATCGAATCGGTAGCATTGGATTGCAGCCTGAAAGTGCCATTGACATCTGTGGCAGTACCGCTGAAAGTTCCAAGCACCACAACATTAACACCCGGTTCTGGCATTCCTGTGCTATTGGTCACTACTCCGGAAACAACCTGTCCGTCCGCCTGAACAGCACAAAAAGCAAACATTGCAATTGCAAAAAATATTTTCATCATGGCCATTGATAAAATGAAAAAATGACCAGAGGCCGCTGAACGCGGTCCATACCGAAAAACCTAAAAGCACAATGGTTCTTCATTCTCCTTTCGCCAGCATTACCTGGATCAAGTTAGAGGGTATGATCTCAGCCTTTATGGGGCACCCCTGATGCGTCAAAATTAGATGAATTGCATTCGCCTTAACCACTTTTTATCGTTGATGTGAAAAAAGTAGGTTCAGAAGCTGAAACGCATCTACTTATTCCCTCACAAAGAATTCAGTATTCAGCAACGCTTATGCGTTCACTTTGTGCACCTTATTCCTAATGCGGCTCAACGTTTCGGGTGTAATTCCGAGCATTGAGGCAATATAGCGCAAGGGAACATTCTTGAATACGTTCGGGTCGTCTTCCAACATCTTACGATAACGATCCTCCGCACTTAAGGTCAGGAATGCCACTACACGATTCTCCATGTAGCCATAAATCTGTTCCATGATCAGTCTGCCAAGACGTTCCCACTTGGGATAGCGATCATAAAGTGCATACATGCTCTTGTGGTCAATCACAAGGAGGTCGGTATCGGATATGGCCTGAATGTATTCCATCGAAGGGCGCTTCATGGTGAAGCTGCCATGCGATGTGACAATATGGTGGCGTGGAAGCACCATCTTGGTGACTTCAACTTCGTTTATCTCATAGTAGGCACGCATGTAGCCTTTGACAACAAAACCTATGTGCTGGCATACTGTGCCCTCATCCACCATGTATTCACCTGCTGCAATGTGCATTGGGACGAAATGCGAGAGGATATCATCCATTTCCTCGTTGCTGAACTGGACAATTCCATTAATGTAGTTTCTCAACGAAACCATGCCATCCGGCACCTTCTTATCATTATCCATCAGTCAAGTTCATTAATTAGTGTAACTATTACTGGGATGTTCACCTGTCACTCTCGGCTCAAAGGTAACACTTGCGGAGTGGTCGCTCCGCCTAGAAGAACCAAAGGAACACTGACGTAAGCAAATGAAGATTGACGTAGGTCAAAGAGCATACCAGATTCTGCTGCCATAGAAATTAAAAGGCCCTACAGACTTTCGGTCTGCAGGGCCTACAAAAACACCGCTACAACTCAATCCCGAAATACCACAGTATCGGTTACTGCTGGCCTAAGGGCCGTGAGCACAGTGATGCATAGCTCATCCTCGGTGGTGATATACCATGGATGCTGAAGAAAAGTGCCCTGTTCGGCATACTGACCGGGTGCCAACTCATGATAAATCGTAAGACCGCCAGAAAAGTTGATCCAATAGACCTTCAACAACTCTGATGTCTCGTTCTTGAAATAGATGGAAGTTGGGGATGTGCCGTTTGGCGAACTCATGGAATCTGCATAAGCGCATGTGTTCTCTTGAAAATAGCCTGCCTGATAATCGGCCACAATACCCGCGCTGTCATCATCGTCTTTGCACGAAGTAAAACCAAGCGTTATAGACAAAACGAGAAATGCAAAAAATAAGTAGGTAGTTCTCATGATCAAGGAAGTTTAAATGAACGGGACAAATCTATTTGGTGCTTAGAAGCTGCACATCAGTTGATCACCGTATTCTTTCAATTCAAGAATGGCAACACATCTTTCAGTGTTCGCTCAGGATCTTCCTCCATGGGCACATGTCCCATATTATCGTAAACTATAAGCCTTGAGCCCGGAATATCGCGATGAAACTTTGGTGCATCCTCAGGCGTCACCACGCGGTCATGGTCGCCCCAGAGAATCAAGGTGGGACATTGCACAAGCTTTACGGCATCGGCAGTCTCGTGTTTCACCTGCTGTATCCGGCCCATAAGTGCTTCTCGATTGCCTTCACGAAGCAACAGGTCGTGATATCTGGTAACCAAAGCATCGGTTATCCTGCTTTCGTCATAATATACAGCCTTCACGGTTTTCTGCACCAAATGGCGTGGAGTAATGTTGGCAACGATAGGCTTCATAAAATCCATTGAAGCCAGTTTGAAGCCTAACGGAGTGGGTTGGTCACCTCGCGGATAGCCGCTCGAATTGAGCAAAATGAGTTTGGTCACCGCCTCGGGATGCTGAACAGCATAGCGCCATGCAAGAAATCCTCCGAAGGAGTTACCTGCCAAATGAAACGTGTCCAACTCCAAGGCAGCAAAAAAATCTTCCAAGAACCTGAGGTAATGCTCTGGCGAATAATCTCCATCGGGAAAAGGGCCCGTAAGTCCGAATGCAGGGAGATCCATACTCACCACACGGTAGCGGTCATTGAGCTCTTTTGTCCATCCTTCCCATGTATGCAATGAAGAAGAAGTGCCATGCAGCAGCACAATGGTCTCTGGACCTTTTCCAGTAATGCGATAATGCACATCCATACCGTCAATGGCGATGAAGTGCGACTCTGGATAGCTGTATTTTTCACGAAGCACTGCTACAGGAATATCAGCCTCATAACCTGCGACAACAACCACCGCAATGATCAGCAGCAGCGCTGCAACAATGCCCAACCCTATCTTCTTCATAATTCCTTTCTGAGTCTTGCCACAGGAATATCCAATTGTTCACGGTATTTGGCAATGGTCCTTCGGGCGATGTTGTAGCCCTTCTCATGTAGAATGTCGGCCAGCTTCTCATCAGCAAGCGGATTGCGCTTGTCCTCGGCCTCGATGGCGTCCTGAAGGATCTTTTTTACCTCACGGCTACTCACTTCCTCTCCACTGTCCGTGGACAGTGACTCGGAGAAGAAAGACTTAAGTAGAAAGGTTCCGAACTGCGTTTGCACATATTTGCTGTTGGCCACTCGCGAAACCGTGCTGATGTCCATGCCGATGATGTCCGAGATATCCTTCAATATCATAGGTTTCAACTTGGTCTCATCACCAGTGAGAAAGTAGTCACGCTGATATTCCATGATGGCATCCATAGTGCCGAGCAAGGTCATTTCGCGCTGCTTAATGGCATCGATGAACCATTTGGCTCCGTCCAATTTCTGCTTCACGAATTGCACGGCATCCTGCTGCGTTCGGCTCGGATTTTTCTTATTCTCCGAATAGGCCGCCAGCATTTCCTTATATTCAGAACTGATGCGTAATTGTGGGGAATTTCGTCCGTTGAGCGTAAGTTCCAATTTGCCATCCGTGTTCTGAATGAAGAAATCGGGAACAACGTTCTGTATCGGCTTCACGGTGTCCGAAGTGCTGTTTCCCGGGCGTGGGTTCAGCTTCAGGATCTCGTCCATCACATGTTTCAGCTCATCCTCATCTATCTTGAGACGCTGACATATGCGCGTATAGTGTTTACGCGAGAATTCGTCCATCATCTTGTCGATGATGTGCACCGCATGCTTCACCTCGGTGGTCTGTTTCCTTCTGCGCAATTGCAGCAGTAGACATTCTTGCAGGTCTCTGGCACCCACACCGGCAGGATCGAAGGTCTGAATGATGCCGAGCAACTGTTCCAGTTCTTGTTCTGTTGTGGTGATGTTCTGCGCAAAGGCAAGGTCGTCCACAATGGCATAGAGCTCTCTGCGCAGATAACCGTCATCGTCAATATTGCCGATGATATGATCGGCAATGGTCATCTGCCGCTCATCCAGCACCTGCATGCGCAACTGTTCGAGCAGCATCTCATGAAAACCCAATCCGCCCGTTATAGGGGTCTCCCGCTCCTCATCATCAGGACTTGTATTATTCGCATAGAGTTTATAGTCAGGAATGTCATCCTCATCAAAATAGTCGGTGATGTCAAACTCATCGTTCACATCCTTGGTGGGTTCTGCTTCCTCAAAGGCATCATCGGCCGTTTCGGCATCACTTTCTGCCTCTGCCTCATCGCGTTCCATGTCCTCGGTGCGCTCATCATACTCCTCCATCGACTCATCCTCACCCTCCTCCCCTTCTTCCAATGCAGGATTGGCCTCCAACTCCTCTTTGATGCGCTGCTCCAATGCGATGGTAGGCACTTGCAGCAGTTTCATGAGTTGAATCTGCTGAGGCGACAGCCTTTGCAGCTGTTTCTGATGCATTCCTTGTTTCAGTGCCATAGCTTCTTTCTGTGCGGCCAATATCGGCAATTCGCACAATACGGTACTGACCGCAGGTTCAAGTCATCCCACGAATTGCCAACACGATAAGCCATGCCCAGCGGCAGGGGTTGGATGCTAATATCCTAGAAGCTGTTGCTTTTAGCTCAGGAGCTGTTCCTTTTACCTTGGAAGCTGTTCCTTTTACCTTGGAAGCTGTTCCTTTTACCTCAGGAGCTGTTCCTTTTACCTCGGAAGCTGTTCCTTTTACCTTGGCAGCTGTTCCTATTAGATGAGAAGGAGTTACTCTCGCTGTTAACGTATCAGCATCATCTTACCAAAGCCGCTCTCTATCCATTGGTCTGCTCCACTTTCACGCAGTTCCATGGTCTGTCCATTGAGTTTTGCCACAACGCGGTAGAGATAAACTCCATTGCCCAGCTGATCGCCAAAGCGGTCTTTGCCGTCCCAGTAATAGTCGGTCACGTTGCGACCTATGTTCATTGGGCCTATCTCATCGCTGGTTATCTCCTTCACCACCTTACCGGTTATGGTAAGTATCTGGATCTTGAAATAAGTAGGTTGTTCAGACCCCGTCATGGTGAACACGAACTGAGTGCGGGTGCTGAACGGATTCGGATAGTTGAGCACATTGGTGATACTCGGCTTGTTCACCACTTCAAAACTGATTCGGTGGTAGGCATCGCCTGAGGCATTGTTGCTCTTATCATAAGCCTGCACCCAAAGTTCATACATGCCATCCAC
>JBFYQB010000324.1:0-11277 GCA_041302955.1 Flavobacteriales bacterium | reverse complement strand
AAATGACCCATGGGCCTCGGGTCATGTGCTCCACACCGCCACTTATATAGAGGTCACCGCTGCCTGTTTGGATGGCACGTGCTGCCTGAACGGTAGCCGCCATGCCCGATGCGCAGAGCCGATTGACGGTCTCTCCACCAACAGACACCGGAAACCCAGCAAGCAACAACGCCATGCGCGCCACGTTACGGTTGTCTTCGCCAGATTGATTGGCACAGCCCAGAATGACGTCTTCGATGGCGGATGGGTCAAGATTCGGGTTGCGTTCCAACAATGCCTTGAGCGGCAAGGCGGCCAGGTCGTCTGCCCGCACGGGAGCAAGGCTTCCTCCGAAATTTCCGACCGGTGTGCGGATGGCATCAATGATAAAGGCGTCTTTCATGGCGATGGAATTGAATTTCGGGGCGAAGTTCGCCATTCGGACGGAACGCGACTGCGCAGATGCATCTTGTCTTTTTATCTCACACAGAGAAACAGAGGCACCGAGAAAAGTAATGACCTGAGCTGCCCTTTGGTTCTCTATGTGAAATGATTTTCTCTCAAAAGACCACAATAAACGTTACTCGGTTTGTCCCGAACTTTGGCCTCTGAAATGGAACGCAGGAGTTTTCTCACGGGTCTAGCAGGCCTTATCCCCGCCACTCTCACCATGAACAGCCTACACAGTCTTGCTGGCAGTCTGCCTAATTCGGTACGTATGCCTGTGCTATTTCTTGGACACGGCAGCCCGATGAATGCCATTGAGGAGAATGAATTCGTTGCCGGATTCCGAAAGGTGGCCTCTACCCTACCCCGCCCCAAGGCCATTCTTTGCGTGTCAGCCCATTGGTACACACGTGGCACAATGGTTGCGGCCGTGGACATGCCGACTACTATCCATGACTTTGGGGGATTCCCACAGGCACTGTTCGATGTGCAGTATCCCGCCAAGGGCAATCCAGTCCTTGCCATGGAAGCGAAAGAACTACTACAACCTACTGCTGTCGGTCTGGATGATAAATGGGGCCTCGACCATGGTGCGTGGAGTGTGCTTGTACATCTTTTCCCTAAGGCCGATGTGCCCGTTGTGCAACTGAGCATTGACCACACCAAACCCGCTTCCTATCATTACGAACTGGCTGGGCGTTTGGCTGCATTGCGCGACAAAGGGGTGTTGATCATCGGCAGTGGGAACATCGTTCACAACCTCCGCATGGTGGACTTTGTCAACATGCACTGCGACAATTATGGCTTCGACTGGGCTGTGGAGGCGCAGGCCTTGACCAACGATCTCATTCTGAATGGGGACCACCGTGCCTTGACCGAATTCGAGAAACTGGGCAAGGCCATGCAGTTGGCTGTTCCCACACCAGACCATTATCTGCCGCTGATCTATGCGCTGGGGCTAAAGACCAATGGGGACGATATAGCCCTGTTCAACGACAAACTATTGGCTGGGTCACTGAGCATGACATCCGTGAAAATCGGGTAGGGTGTAAAACTATCCCTGATCCTTCTTCTTCACCATGGTGAGAATGGTAGCGATAGCACAGGTCTCTCCCGTCTGATCGTACACATCCACCAACCATTTGACAATGCCCTTGGCGATGTCGTTCTCATCGCGCTTCTCCTGCTCCACCTTCTCCTTGCATGTTAGACGCACTCCGATGGTCATGCCGGGATAGACGGGCTTCACAAAGCGGGCCTCGTCAATGCCGTAGTTGAGCAGAACGGGACATTTTCTGTTCTCGACAAACATGCCTGCAGCTTTGGAAAGGATGTAGTAGCCATGCGCCACGCGGCCTTCGAACAGCGTTCCATCCAAGGAAGTTACATCCGTGTGGGCGTAGAAATGGTCCCCGCTCACATTAGCGAAGTTGACAATGTCGGCCTCGGTGACGGTATGCTTGTGGGTAATGAGGGTCTCCCCTATTTCCAGCTCCTCAAAATGCTTCATGAACGGGTTGAGCAGCACTTCTTTCTGCTTGGCGCCCACCTGATAGACATTGGTGATGGCTGTGATCATGCTCGGTGAGCCTTGGATGGCGGTGCGCTGCAGATAGTGAAGCACACCCCGCTTTCCGCCCATCTCTTCGCCACCACCTGCACGACCCGGACCGCCATGCACCAGCAGCGGCATGGGCGAACCGTGGCCTGTGCTCTCCTTGGCGCAGTCGCCATTCAGCACGAGTACTCGCCCGTGGTAAGAAGCCGCTCCGATGGCAAACTTCCGCGCATGCTTCTCATCGTTCGTAACGATTGAACAGCACAGCGAGCCCTTGCCCAACTTGGTGAGCGCGATGGCCTCGTCCAATGTTTTGTAGGGAAGAATGGTGCTGACAGGGCCGAATGCTTCCACATTGTGGGTGGCGATGCGATTGAACGGATCATCGTTGCGCAATAGAATGGGGGACATGAACGAACCTTTCTCGCTGTCTGCACCCATAACTGCCACATGATCGAGGCTGCCAAAAACGAGGCTACTGTCCTTGAGCAGTTCCTCCACCTTCTGTTTCACATCGTTCATCTGGCTGCGGCCTGCGAGGGCGCCCATACGAACACCTTCCACACGCGGGTCACCGATGGTGGTCTTCTCCAAGCGCTGTCCAATAGCGATCTGCACATCCTCCACCAAATTTTCTGGCACCATGATTCTGCGGATGGCGGTACATTTCTGCCCGCACTTCACCGTGATCTCTTTCACCACCTCTTTGATGAACAGCTCGAACTCCGGTGTTCCGGGCACGGCATCAGGGCCGAGCACGGACGAGTTGAGGCTGTCGGCCTCCATATTGAATGGCACGCTATTGTTGATGATGGCCGGATGAGCTTTGAGCAATCCTCCCGTTGATGCAGACCCCGTGAAGGTGACTACATCCTGACTGTCCACATGGTCGAGCAGGTCGCCTGCGCTGCCGCAGATGAGCTGCAACGCACCTTCTGGAACGATGCCAGAAGCGATGATATCCTCGACCATCGCCTGCGTGAGGAAAGATGTGACTGTGGCGGGTTTCACAATAGCGGGCATTCCAGCGAGCCAGTTAACGGCCACTTTCTCCAACATTCCCCAAATGGGAAAGTTGTAGGCATTGATATGAATGGCCACGCCTTCCTTTGGTACCATGATGTGATGCCCAATGAAGGTGCCTCCCTTGGACAGCCCAGCAGTTTCTCCATCTACATAATAGGTCTCATTGGGAAACTGTTTGCGCAGGCTGGCGTTGGCGAACAGGTTGCCGATGCCGCCCTCGATGTCTATCCAACTATCCACCTTGGTGGCACCAGTGGCGTAGCTCACCTCATAGTATTTCGCCTTTCGCTCCATCAGGAACATGGCCAATGCCTTGAGCATCCGGCCCCGCTCTTGGAAGGTCATGTTGCGTAATGCATGACCTTTCTCCCGACCATACTGCAATGCTGCACCAAAGTCGAGTCCCTTGCTGGTGGCCGTGGCTATGGCATCGCCCGTTACTGAATTATAGAGCAGGCTACCATCACCATCACCTGTAATCCAATTGCCTGAGATGTAATTGCCGAGTTTTTGCATGGTCTTTTTCTGAAAGGAGGCCAAATATAGGTCGCACCGAAAAAGGTTAGCCCCTTAAAAACCGAAAAGAAACTGGCACTATATCCAAACGGTATCTGCTACCCGTTGAGCTGCCATTTGTATGACGCGTCTATTGAATTCTGAAGCATGGCCCATGTAGATGTCCAACTCCGTCAAAGTCATCATTCCAATGATTATTCCAATCAATTGATTACGCAGCTTCGTATCTCCTTGAATCATTACTGTCAAAGAACGCAGGAACTCCTGCTGCGTCATGGACGCCACTTTAATGCTGTTGAATGTCTGATGGGTCACAACAACTTTCAAGACAATATGATGCTGGAGTTTCAGTATCGGTCGCAGCACTGTGTTCTGAAAATGCTCTGGACCATTTGAATCGTCAATCGGAGTCAATTGAAGCAATGGGCGCATTGCCATCAGCAAGTTATCAGGTCTTTCCATCGGCACTGAACAGCCCGCTGCGTGCAATGTTCAGATCAATCCTATGCCTTGAGAAATTTCATGGCCATATCGAGATTCTTCCTATTGGCACGGAAACCTACATCGAAAATACTGCCCAAAATAGGGATGCAACCGAATAGCATGTCTATAAGCATATTGCCCACCATGCGCATCACCAACCCATTAGGCACTCCCAATCTGACATACATCACGATCATCACTGCTGTAATGATGGCGGATGCGACATCGCCTACGACCGGAATCAGGCTGAGCAATGGGTCAACACCAAAGCGGATATTTGTGTAGGGTATCTTCCAACGTGTATCGAGCAGGGTTGACAGCCTTATGAGCCATAATTTCTCCTTCTCCAAATCAGGCTGTTGTCGGATATTCCCACTCATTTGACCTTGGGGTTGAATTTTTCAGGATACATGGCGGTCACGCTGCGATAGAATTTTTCGATGGCCTCAAAATCCGCCTCTTCGTTCTCTGTTGGCCAGAACACTTTCTCCAGGCCGGTATGCTTGCGTTTAAAGTCAATATATCCAAGGATGATAGGCGCATCGATCTTCTTGGCAATATGATAGAATCCCGTCTTCCAACGCTCTGTTCGCGTTCGTGTGCCTTCGGGGGCCATGACCAGAAAAAATTCATCCTCCTTATTGACCAGCTCGGCCACCTGATCCACCATGTTATGTTTGGAACTTCTATCGACCGGAATGCCACCCAACGCTCGGAAAATGAATCCGAACGGCCCATCAAACAACTCCTTCTTACCAAGAAAACCATGCTTGCAGGTCATGGTATAACTGGCTCCCAGACCGATTGGAAAGTCGCGTGTAGCGGTGTGAGGCACAGCCAATATGACTCCTTTCTTCAGACCATCAGGAAGTCGCATATCACACGTCCATGAACCAAACCGATAGTATATAAGGTGGAACAGCCAAGGGAAAAATCGTTTCATATTGACGAACAATGACGGTGAAGGCGAGTTGAAGCAAAAGTACAGACCGCCTCAACACGTGATGCTACTTTTGCCCCTGTGGTGACCCACCACCAACGTATGGAGAAAAAAGACCCGTATGCCGCGTTGCGGTATCCCGAATTCAGACTGTTCCTGTTCATGCGATTTGCGTTGGTGTTCGCTTGGAGCATGCAGTTCGTAGTGATCGAATGGCAGGTGTATTCACTGACCAAAGACCCGCTATCACTTGGCATCATTGGACTTATGGAAGTTATACCCGCAGTGGGTTTGGCCCTTATTGCCGGCCATATTGCTGATCAGCGAGAAAAACGGAAACTGTTGCTTCAGTGCATCATCGGTTTTCTCGCTATTAGTTTCGGACTGTTCTCTCTGACCTGGCCAGCATTTACCTCAGGCATTGCTGCCAAGCAAATTGCTTGGGGCATTTATGCGCTCGTTTTCGTGGGCGGTGCGGTGCGCGCTTTCATTGGGCCATCAGTATTCTCTTTGTTCGCCTTGGTGATTCCGCGCAGTGTGTATCCGAATGCTGCTGGATGGAGCAGTTCGGTCTGGCAGATAGGTGCAGTGCTGGGCCCCGCAGTAGGTGGACTCTCCATTCTGTGGGTCGGTGTGCATTGGTCCATGCTGATCATAGTGGGCTTTGCAGCCATGTCCTTCCTTACGCTGCTGCGCATAGGACCGAAACCGATCATGAACACCAAGTCGAACGAAGGCATGCGCGAAAGCCTGAAAGAAGGCATCCGTTTCGTTACGAGAACAAAGGAGATATTCGGAGCACTGACCTTGGATATGGTGGCTGTGCTGTTCGGTGGTGCCGTGGCTTTGCTGCCAATCTATGCACAAGACATACTTCGTGTTGGACCAACCGGATTTGGCATTCTGAGAGCCGCACCTGCCGTAGGTTCATTCGTCATTATGCTCGGTGTGGCGTATTTCCCATTGCATCGCAATGCCGGAATAAAACTGCTCGCCTCCATATTCGCATTTGGGCTCTGTATCATCGTTTTTGGGCTCTCTTCCATATTCTGGTTATCAGTGCTCGCCTTGTTCCTGAGTGGCATCTTTGACGGTATATCCATGGTGGTAAGACAGACCATTCTGCAACTTCGCACACCGGATGAAATGCGTGGAAGAGTGGCAGCTGTGAGTTCAATGTTTGTTGGGTCGAGCAATGAACTAGGCGCCTTTGAAAGCGGTGTGACGGCCAAATGGATGGGTACCGTGTCCGCGGTGGTTTTTGGTGGCTGTATGACCTTGGCCACCGTGGTAGGAGCTGGGGTTATTTTCCCAAGTCTTCGCAAACTGGACCTTGAGGAAGATATCGCAAAGGCAAAGGCATCAGAGACGGTAAGCTGACAGCGACATTCGCTAATTTCGCAGACACAACAACCCAAAGCAATCATGAAAAAGCAATTCCTAATTCTCTTGACATTCATTTCCGTGATAGCCAGTGGCTGTGGCAATGATGAAAATCTAGATGAATCGCTTTTTGCCACATGGCAAGTGACCAAAGTGGAAGGGCTGTATTATTACAACAACATCGCAACCATTCCTGTGGCCGATAATTCACCAACAGGCACGGTTGAATTCAATGCAGATGGAACCGGATACCAGAGCTATTCTTATCAGTTCGGTGGGAACACTTATCCCAATGTAGGTTCGTTCAGTTGGGAGTCCACGGATGATCAGATCATCATAGACCGAGTAAATGATCCGGACATGGTGTGGGAACGCATCACCAAACTCACTAACAAGCAGGTGGCTAAATACACCATCGTGGTGGATGGTAACCAAAAGTGGGACTATACACTAACTTTAGAAAAGTAGACCAGTCGCCACCTTAATTAGTTGCCACGTGTTTGGCGTATACCTTCTTTGATATCTCTGCAATTATTCCTGCTTGCACATCCCAGTCTTTTCCTCGCGTCATTACACACAATAGGTAAGGAGTAGGTGAAGCATATATTACTCCGCAATCGTGCAATTGCTTGATATCACTATCTATCAAACCACGCTCTCCGAATTTATTGCTAAGCACCACATTCTGAGGTATACCGGCCTGAAGTGCCTTATCAAAGTGAGATTTGCTCATGATCTCCAAAGCCTTTTCTGAAAGTTCTTTACTTAGATAAGTAGCGTTGTAGAGAATTCTAAAGAAGGAAGAGTATTCACGTACCGTGAGAAAATCCTCTGGGGATTGAGGGCCGGGCGCAGTAAGTCCCAGATCATTCCACACCTGTATGATGGCATCATCTCCAAGTATACCTGCCAGTAAATTCTTCGCATTGTTATCGGAGTTGACCATCATTCGAAAAATGAGATCCTCATACGTATAGTTGTGCCCGAATTTGATAACGTCATCCACGATGTTCGGATTAACAAAATCTTGTGGGACCGTGGCATCGAAAACAAAGGATTTCTTGAGCAGAGACCTGTCAGATTCCGCCTTTTTCAAAGCAGCGATCATTATGGGCACCTTCAAAAGACTGGCGGGTGAAAACGGCTTATCCTGATCTATGCCCATCCAAGGGCCATTATTAAGGTCGCGATAATAGACCGACACCTCGGATACGTATCCATTTCTAATAGCCTCTGCAATAAACACCTTGAGTTCCGCTTCAAGATGCCCCATCGAAGGCCGGAGGACAGATATAGAGTTGTCGCACTCCAACAGAGGGCTCACAAATCTGAAACCTTGCTGATTACGGGTCTCCTTAACTTCCGATGCTTCTTTCGTTTTCAGTTTGGGGAGGTCATTATCGGTAAAAACGAACCGCCCCACCCCAATTCCAATTGTAAAACACACTATTCCCGCAACAACCGCAATAACTGACCTCCCCATACGACTTCCCTGAAATTTGCCGCGAAACTATAAGTGAAATGCGTAGCTGGGTTGCAGCCAAGTCGGTCATAAATGTCAATTAACCGAATATTAATGGGGTGCGCAACATTTGTTACAAGGTCCAAAAAAAAGTGCGATTCCCAAGACAGGGAATCGCACCTTAAGTGGCTCAAACAAGAGTGAAAGACGAGCTACTTGGCGTAGGAAACCGCTCTCCGCTCCCGGATAACTGTGACCTTCACCTGACCTGGATAGGTCATCTCATCCTGAATCTTCTCAGAGATCTGTATCGCCAGAGCATCAGACTCTGCATCCGTGACCTGATCGCTTTCCACAATAACGCGAAGCTCACGGCCTGCTTGGATAGCGTAGGTCTTCAATACACCATGGAACGTGAGCGGCAATGCCTCAAGCTCTTTGATACGCTTGATGTAGCTCTCCACGATCTCACGCCTTGCTCCGGGACGTGCACCGCTAATGGCATCGCACACCTGAATGATGGGCGAAATCATGCTGGTCATCTCAATCTCGTCATGGTGGGCTCCGATGGCATTGCAGATGTCAGGCTTCTCGCCATACTTCTCCGCCAGCTTCATGCCAAGGATAGCGTGAGGCAATTCGGGCTCCTCATCAGGCACCTTGCCTATATCGTGGAGCAGACCGGCACGCTTGGCCTTCTTGGGGTCGAGTCCAAGCTCTGTGGCCATAATGGCGCACATGTTGGCCACCTCGCGGCTGTGCTGAAGTAGGTTCTGCCCATAGGATGAGCGATACTTCATCCTGCCCACCATACGGATAAGCTCAGGATGTAGGCCATGGATTCCAAGGTCGATGGCTGTTCGCTTTCCGATCTCGATAATCTCCTCTTCCAAGCGTTTGCTGGTCTTGGCTACGATCTCCTCGATACGCGCAGGATGGATACGTCCATCTGTCACGAGCTGGTGCAGCGCAAGACGGGCAGTTTCTCTTTTCACCGGGTCGAAACCGCTAAGAATGATGGCCTCTGGTGTATCATCCACAATGATCTCGATACCCGTAGCGGCTTCCAACGCACGGATGTTGCGGCCTTCGCGACCGATGATGCGGCCTTTCACCTCATCACTTTCAATGTTGAAGATGGAAACGGCATTCTCAATTGTATGCTCAGTGGCAACGCGCTGAATGGTCTGGATGACAATCTTCTTGGCCTCTTTGTCTGCAGTGAGCTTGGCCTCAGCCATCACTTCCTGAATGTGTACAGAAGCACCGGTGCGGGCCTCGGCCTTCAGATTCTCCATCAATTGTTCGCGGGCCTGGTCGGCGGTTATGCCTGCAATTCGCTCCAGTTGTTGCACCTGCTTGTTGCGATCGGCCTCAACCTCACGCACCTTGGCCTGATACAGTTCAATCTGTGCATCCAAGGTGGCCTGCTTTCTCTCGGCTGCCTGTCTGTCACGGTTAACTTCCTCCAACTTCTGGTTGAGCGTGCCCTCTTTCTGTTTGATGCGATTCTCACCAACAATGATGGCCTGATTGCGCTGGTTCACTTCCTCCTCGTGCTTGACTTTTAGCTCCTGGAAACGTTCCTTGGCCTCAAGCATCTTCTTTTCACGGATCACTTCGGCTTTTCCGTTGGCATCATCCAAAATGCGTTTCGCGTTGCGCTCTGCATCCTCTACCGTGCGCTTTGCATTCTTCTCGGCATCGGATATGAGGCGCTGTGCCTCACCTGCATTGGCCTTTCCGATGACCATCCATGCGCCTGCACCTCCGAGCAACAGCCCGACTATGGCGGCAATAATTCCTATTAACATTGGTTGTGGTTGGTTTTGATTGGTTAAAAAAAATCCCGCACAGATCTATAGGTCTAAGGTGAACTCCAAGTAGACATTGATGGGACTGCCAAATGCATCAGAGTTCCACCGTCCCGATAAAATCGGAACCCCTGCCGAAGCCGGGGTGAGGCCTTTCTTGAACATTTATAAGCTTATTCCCAATCATTATTATGTTGAGTTCAACAAACGATCGATCCATGCGGGAAATCATCGCAGCGGTCATTGCTGACCGTTGCTAATGCTTTTGCTTGTATGTGAAAGAACGAATAATCTCAGACAAGTGCCGCATCAAGCGACTCTTCGAGCAATCTTAAACGGCTGGCAACATCCTGCTCTACCGCGCTTGACCGCTCTTCTTGCGCCACATATTCTGTGGCAAACTGAAGGACACACATGCCAAGAAGGTCGCGCACATCATTGATGGCGTAATTCTGCTCGTACATGGCCATCCTTTCCTTTATCAGCTTTTCGGCCTTACGGATGGTCTCTTCCTCCTCTGGGCCTTCCACTGTCATCGGATAGCTTTTGCCGGCTACTTTAACGGTGATGGCCTGTTGTCCCATTGGGTCGTTCTGGAGGAATTACTATCAGTTATTCAGAAGTGCAATGCACTTGTCTATTTCCCGCACTAATTCATTGAGCTTTTTACGCTCCTCTTTTCGGCCTTCCGTGTCAGGGCTTACCGACTTCGCAATTTTAGCAACTTTATTCTGTTCGTCCAGAATGTGGTTGGCTTTTTTTTGAGTTGAGATCTCCACTTCAAGTTGTTCGTTGGCCGACCTTAGCCGCTCATTCTCAGCCACAAGAATGCGCTGGCGGTCGCCAAGTTTCCGAACCTTATCGGACAACCCTTCGATGATGATTTCGAGCTCGCTCATTGCGTGAGCAAAGTAAACACTTCAAAGGGAAATTATCGAATTAGCAGTTGAGCGAATTAGCAAATCTGCAAATCAGGGTGTCAAGGTATCAACGATGCAGCAAATCGGCTGTGCGGATCATTTTGCTAAAAGCTGATGGCCAAAGGCCAAAGGCTTTCTTCAAGGCTATATTTGGACGATGCGAAGGGTGCTGACAGCTGTTGGAATTATGATGGCGGGGGTGGCGATGGCGCAGGATGGTGGCTATCGTACACCGTTGGATGGTGTGCTGCGACTGTCGGGCAACTTTGGCGAGGTGCGATCCAATCATTTTCATGCGGGACTGGACCTGAAGACCGATGGCGCGGAGGGCAAAGCGGTCCATGTCATTGCCGATGGGCACATTGTTCGCGTAAATGTGTCGCCAACTGGCTATGGCAAAGCGCTGTATGTGGAACACGCGGACGGCAAGACCTCGGTGTATGCCCATCTCCGCGAATTCGGGGCAGAAGTGAACGCTTATGTGAAGCAACAGCAGTATGCGGAAGAGAAATTCGCAGTTGACCTCACCATTCCCAAGGGAAAGTTTGTGGTGAAGCGTGGAGATGTAATCGCCAAGAGCGGCAACAGTGGAGGATCTGGCGGACCGCATCTTCATTTTGAAATAAGAGACACGGAAAGCCAAGCACCGCTGAATCCGTTGGATCATGGGTTTAAGGTGGCGGATGACAACGCGCCTGAAATGCAACGCCTGTGGATCTACAACCACGCCAAGAACGGCCACGTGGACG
>JBFYQB010000323.1:0-8291 GCA_041302955.1 Flavobacteriales bacterium | reverse complement strand
GACGAGGATGGCGACCGCATCACCTTCCGCTCGCGCACCGTCACCATCAAACCCGACCAGGAACTGATCTATGGGATAAAGGAACAGTTGGGATATGCGGTGGGGTTGAAGTAGAGTGCCTCACCCCGTTCTCCTGAACATCCAGCCCGTGCCATCGGCATTCAGCAGCCTATGGGCCTGCGGCTACGTGCCACCTGGGCGTTTTCAAACTACATGATGAAGTTCCTTTAGTTAGATAAGGTCAATATGATCTGTTATCAGATCAATACAATCATAACATGTGACAGTACTGATTCAATATGTTATAAGACAAGTATATCATGTCATAATACTGATTCAATAGCTGATAAGATTAGTTAAATAGCTGATAATACTAGTTCAATACGTAATAAAATAAATTCAATATCTAATAAGACAAGCTCAAGATGTCATCATAAAAGTTCAAGATGTAATAAGACTAACTTACCTGATTGGTCACTTTATTTGGCTATTCTCCACGATAATTCACTGAAAAGGTCCCACTGTCATGGAGTGGGTTTCGAGGCCTTTGGGTGGAGGTTCAACTGAGGACAGCCCAGCTCAACCAACCGCTCAGCAGCTCCGAATGGCCACCATCGGCATCGGTTACCAGCAGCAGATGGGCGGTGCTTTTACCTTTATAGTGAGTAACGGCCACCGATTCCACCTTCAGGTTAGTGTCATCGAGCATGACGCATGTCGGTGCAAGGCCGTCCTGCAATTGGTGGAGTGGAAACATGCCGATGAAACTGCCCAGTACGGCCCCGTCATCAAACCAATTATCAGTGTCCTCGACCGTAGCGGTGAATATCAATTGCTCCGTTCCCGGCAGTAGGGCAGCGCCAGAGAATCCTGCCTCCATGCCGTTCACCAAGGGCAACATGACGCGGGTGGTGACCGGCACAGGGCAATCCTTGCCATCGGCAATAAACCTGCGCACCGCAGCTAGGCTATAGCGCATCACGAGGTTCACACCGCGATTGAAAAGTAGCAGATCATCGCCCATCACTTCCACCGCCTCAATGTTCAATTGGTCCTCGGTAAGGCCGGTGTGCAACCGCAGGTTGGCGTAGAAGGAGGTGAGCGAGCTGGTAGTGGCCATCGGCATATCGCCAAGGCGCACCTCGGTCCAAAGGTCGCGCTCTGGCGATCGCGTTCCCGACCCCAGCATCAGCAGCCACCAGTATCCACCATCTTGGAATGCCGCCATGCTCTCGAGGTCGGGCTTCACCTTCTTTGGATAGATCTCTTCGGGCGGCAGTGGCAGATCGGGCCATAGCGCAATGCGGTCTTTGATGTGGCCTGTAGCATCGATCTTGAAAAGCCATGGCGAGTTGTCGCCCACCACATAGATCGCATCTTCAATGATGGCCATGCCCGATGCCGAGGGAATGCCATGCAGCACATGGCGTTGCTCCAATGAGAAGCTGAGCGGTGCCAAAGGTGTCAACCCAGTTTCACCCTTCTCCATATCGCCATCACTGTCCCGATGACCATGATCACACATCCGGCCCACAGGATATTTATCCACGGGAAAACAAGGGCTTTCAGCACGATGAACTCGCGGTAGTTGTCGGCCCGCTCAAAGAGCTCGATCTCCACTTTGCTCTCTTCGGGAATGAGCCGTTTCACTTGGAATTTGAGTCCCAGTTGCTCTATCTGTGCCTCGATGGGGATGGCATACGCCTCGCGCAGCGCATATACCGGCATGGCCGTATAGCGGATGCTGTTCACATCCACGGCATTCAGTTTCACGCCCACGGCAATATCGTTCTCCTGCAGGCCGAGCGCAGCCTTGTCCACAGTGCGCTCGAATCCTTCGAACACAATGATGGCATTGCCTGCAAACAACGTATCGCCAACGGCCAGTGCCTTTGTCGATGTGCTTTTGAAATCCTCAGCCTTCACCTCTGGCTTCTCGATCTCTGCATAGGTGACGAAGGTGTAGATGTCCTTGTGGAGGAAATGGCGCGTGTCCGGCTCGGCCACGTTGCCCATCCGCGGATTGGTCTGCACGCGTGGCATTAACGTGAAGGCATGTTCATACACACCGGTCGATGGCTGCGTCATGTATTCCACTTCGTAGAAAATGTTCACGCCCTCTTTTTTCTTCCCTTTGAACGTGACGAAATACTCGGCCATCCGCAGTGTATCGCCCTTCATCAGCAGGATGTTCTCGCGGTTGGAATAGTCCTCGCCAAGGCTGGTCACATCCATGCCCGAGGTGTTCATGCTGATGGTCTGTGTTTTCGAGGTGCTGAGGAATGCGCCCAGCAGTATCAGCCCAAAACCGATGTGCGCCACCGATGCGCCTGCCACGGCCATCTTGCCTTTCAGCACGCGGAACCAATAGTTGAGGTTGGCCACCACGGTGAAGAGCGATGCGAACAGCATCAGCAGATACATGAAATGGGTGTATTTCATCGCCACCGCGATCGCCACGGTGAGCACCAAGGCCACTACGAATGGTAGAATGAGCGAAGTGAAGAACTGCTTCGGGTCGGTCTTTCTATACTTGAGATATTGGGTGATGGCGATAAGCAAAGCCACGATGATGGCCAGTGGCAACTGCCAACTGTTGTAGTGCGAAATGGGGTCGAGCGGTGGGGCGATGTTCGTGCCAAGTACCTTGTTGATCACCGGGATACTGGTGGTGAAACTGACCTGAAAGGCAGATATGCTCAACACCATCGCACCCACGAACATCCAGAACTCGCGGCTGTAGAGGCTTTCCTCGCCCTCGGTCTTGGGCAGGTCTTTCCAACGCACGGCCAGTAGCAACATAGCGAGGAACAGGAACGCCAACAGATAGGCCAGCAATTGCCCCGACATGCCAAGGTCGGTGAAGGCATGGACGGATGTTTCGCCAAGTATTCCGCTCCGCGTAAGGAACGTGGAATAAAGAATAAGGATGAAGGTGATCAGTGTCAGCACGAACGTGATGATGAGCGATTGGCCCTTGTTCTTCTGAATGACCATCACGTGGGCCGCGCCAACGAGTGTGATCCACGGCACAAGACTGGCGTTCTCCACCGGATCCCATGCCCAGAACCCACCGAAACTCAACGCTTCATACGCCCATGCACCGCCCATCAGAATGCCTGTGCCCAGTATCATGATGCCGAAGTAGGTCCATGGCAGGGCGGGTTTCAGCCATTCGGTGTATTGCTTTTTCCACAGACCTGCTATGGCGAAAGCAAAAGGAACGAGGGTGCTTGCAAAGCCCAAGAAAAGTGTTGGCGGATGGATGGTCATCCAGTAGTTCTGCAACAAAGGATTGAGGCCGCGTCCGTCCAGATTGGCCAGATATGTGGCGTTCTGTAGGAAAGGCAGATTCATGAAGTCCGGGTGGTCGCGCAGCAGTACGAACGGGCTGCTACCTAGGCGGAAATCGCCCAACTGCGTACCCAACAGCATCGACACCAAGAATGCCTGCACCAAGGCGAACACCGCCATCACAGGCGATTCCCACTTCTTGGCGGAGAACATCAGTACCAGTCCAAGCACCACGTGCCAGAAGAGCCAGAGGAGGAAACTGCCCTCCTGTCCTTCCCAAAAGCTGGACATGATGTACTGCATCGGCATCTCGGTGTTCGAGTGCTGCCAGATGTAGTGATACTCAAACCGGTGATTGGCCAGAAGCCCGAGCAATATGCCCACCACGCTGAGCACCGAGAATGCATGGATGCCAAAGGCCGTCCGTCCCAGCTTGCGCCATGATGCCGAACCGTCATCGTCCCGAGTTCCGAAATAGTAGGCTATGGCCGCCACCAGTGCCGACACGAAGCCCAGCACGATAAAAAAATGCCCGAGCTTGCCGGGCAGTAATTGTTCACCTATGTAGTTAATTTCCATGTGAAAGATTCGACCCGAATGGTCGTGTCAGTTTGTTGGTCAGGATTGCTCCGTGGCCGTGAATTCCTGCATTTCGCCCGGCTTGCCATCGTTGTATTTCGATGGGCACTTCATCAGAATCTTCGATGCTTCGAAGTGGTCGCCATTGTATTGGCCGATGAGCACCACCTGTTCCGAACGCTCAAAATCCTGCGGCTTCGAACCTTTGAAATGGACCTTCTGCTCCACACCTTCGTTGTCGATCAGGTTGAAGGTGAAAAGGTTGGCATCCACCTGTGGGTCGTAGTTCATTTCGGCCTCTTTGTTCAGTTGGCCCACCACGTGAAATTCCTTGCCCGGATTCTCAATGGACACGTTGAACGAGGCATACGTGCTGCTATCCGCCACAGTGGTCATAATGGCCCCGATAGCGATAGCGATGACGATGATTCCGATGATGTGTGTACGTTTCATTTCAATGATCAATTAGCAATGAACAATTGGCATTTGCCCAAGCGGGCTGCATGCTACTTCTTTCCTTCGATTTTCGAAATTCTTCTATCAAGCGTGAACAGATAGACCACGATACCGATGAAGATGATGGCGATAACGCCCACCACAATGTAGATCTTGCCGCTGTTGCGCAGGGTATCCGCCATTTCAACGGCCTGAGCTTTTGACAGGAAGGGCAGTGCCACAAGTGCCAACAGCATCAACGATTTCAAAGAGTTTCTCATGTCGATTATCGAACGAATTAAACGTGTCTATCTTCCAAAGTGCCGATTCTGATACGAAGATTCATGATCCACACACCAAGCAGTGTCCATCCGATGATGGCGGGATAGAACACCATTTTCATCCCATTGTTAAGGTCATATCCTCCGAAGCCCGGATTGCCACCATTGCCTGGATGCAGACTGTCCGTAAGCCTCGGCATCACCATGATGAACACCATGAACATCACATAAGCGAAGATGTTGTAAACAGCCGCAACACGGGCGCGTTTCTGCTCTTCGTCCATACTGCCGCGCAGCACCACGTAGGCCAAATAGACCAACATGCCCATCGCTACCCCGTTCAGCTTGGGGTCGTTTGTCCACCATGCACCCCATGTGAATTTAGCCCACAGGCTACCGGTCAATATGCCCAGAACACCCATGAACAAGGCCACATTGATGCCTTCTGCGGCAATGCGGTCGCTGCGCATATCGCCTTTCATCAGATAAATGATGCTGTAAACCAGCGATGCAGTGAGGATTATCATCATTCCGAACCATTGCGTGACGTGATAGAACAGGTTGCGGATGCTCTCGTGGAGTATCGGAAGCTCCGGAACGTCAATGAGCATGCCCACGATGAGTGAGTAGAGCACCAGAACGATGGACAACCATTTCCACCATGCAATGCCCATTATTCCTGCTTTTTGGCTCACAGACCGATTGGTTTGAAGGTTGTTTTTCTACGCAAAATTCAATCCCGCCAAAGGTAGGGGAATAAAAGAACGCTTAGGGTGACAATGATCACTTGAAGCAGCACCAGAATGGCAATAAGCTCATAACTGACAGACCAGTCAAGGCCGTCCACAGCGTTCTTGGATAGTTTGATCAGCGTGAGCAAAAATGGCAACTGCACTGGGAAACTGAGAATGGCCATCAGGCTGAGGTTGTTGTCGGTCTTGGCGGCAATGGCCGACATCAACGTGAGAATGGAAGCGAATCCTGTGCTTCCCAACAGCAGTGCGATGATGAACAGCGCATGATCCTGTACCATGTCGCCTATCCACCAAACATAGATGGTGTAGGCCAAGACACCGATCACCATCATCAGTGCGGTGTTATAGAGCATCTTGGCCAGCACGAATGCCTGTGGCGAAATGACCGAATAGAAGTACAGCATCCTCCCCTTGCTTTCTTGAATGAAGGAACGGCCCACGGCATTCAGTGCTGCAAAAAGCATGATGACCCAGAACAGCGCATTCCAGACCGGGGCGCTCACCACTTGCTTGAAACTGAGATAGCAGACGAAAACAGTGCTCACCACATAGAGCAATATGCCGTTGAGCGCATAGCGGTTGCGCAGCTCCAATTGGAACTCCTTGAGGAAAAGCGTGCGCACCTGCTGCCACATGCGACAAAGGTAGCCTCCAGCCCTTGAAATGTTCAGAAGTAGAAAGGTAACTTCGCAGCCCTTCCTGACCTACGGAAACATAGCATGAACATCTCCTACAACTGGCTCAAACAATACCTTCCCATCGGATTGACTGCTCATGAAGCAGCCGAATTGCTTACCCACAGCGGGCTCGAAGTGGAGCATGTGGTGCCGTTTTCTTCTGTGGAGGGCGGTCTGGCAGGTATTGTGATCGGTGAGGTGCTGACCCGCGAGAAACATCCTGATGCCGACCGCCTGAGCGTGACCACTGTTAACATCGGCACGGGCGAACCTTTGCAGATCGTGTGCGGTGCGCCCAATGTGGCTGCCGGACAGAAAGTAGTGGTAGCAACTGTTGGTGCGATGCTGTATCCTTCAACGGGAGAACCTTTCGACATTAAGAAATCGAAGATCCGCGGGCAGGCCTCCGAAGGGATGATCTGTGCTGAGGATGAGATAGGTCTGGGCGAAAGTCACGCTGGCATCATGGTGCTGCCTGCGGATGTGAAGGTGGGCACGGCTGTGGCAGATTATTTCGGAATCGAGAATGATGAGGTGCTGGAGATCGGTCTTACTCCAAACCGTGCCGATGCCATGAGCCATATCGGTGTGGCCCGCGACCTGAGGGCTGTGGCGCGCGCTGCCAAGTCGGGGTTTGAAAACTTGGAACTCAACTGGCCGTCTGTGGCAGAATACAGCGCGGCCATCAAGCAGAATCCGATTGCCATTGAAGTGCAGGACGCAGATGCCTGTCCGCGGTATGTGGGTATTTATATTGAAGGAATAGAAGTGAAACCATCACCACAGTGGTTGCAGAACCGCTTGAAGGCCATCGGTTCGCGGCCTATAAACAACGTGGTGGACATCACCAATTTCGTGTTGCACGAAATGGGGCAACCACTCCACGCTTTTGATGCAGACAAGATCGGAGGCCAGAAAGTAGTGGTGCGCACTGCGAAGGGTGGGGAGAAATTCACCACGCTGGATGAGGTGGAACGCAATCTCCATGCTGACGACCTGATGATCTGCGATAGCGCCAATGGCATGTGCATCGCGGGTGTGTTCGGTGGTGCGGGATCGGGCGTTTCGGTACAGACTGTCAACATTTTCCTCGAAAGTGCCTATTTCAATCCTGTTTCTATCCGCAAAACAGCCAAGCGACACGGTCTTAGTACTGATGCTTCCTTCCGTTTCGAGCGGGGCATCGACCCTGAGATAACGGTGCTGGCCGCCAAGCGTGCCGCGTTGCTCATTCAGGAATTGGCGGGCGGCAGGCTGTCCACCATCACCGACATCTACCCGAATCCCATCCCACATCATAAAGTGGAGGTGAAGTTTGCCAACATCGACCGACTCATCGGGCAGGCCATTCCGCAGGAGGCCGTCATTGCGATCCTCGAAGACCTTGGCATTTTCATCGAAAAGAAGAATGCGGAAGGGCTGCGTCTTTCCGTGCCCACGTTCAAAACGGATGTGACCCGCGAGGCGGATGTGATCGAAGAGATCCTGCGGGTGTATGGCTACGACCGGATCACGGGAAGTGGTCAGCTGCGGGTGCCGCTCATCAGCGGAAAAGCGAAGGATGCGGAGCTGCTGCGCAACACGGTGGCCGACATGCTCTCTTCGCAGGGCTTCAACGAGATCATGAACAACTCGCTGACCCGCGCCAACTATGTGGAGAAGCACATTCCCGCCCAGCACGGGCTGTCGGTGGGCATTCTCAATCCGCTGAGCACCGACCTCAACGCCATGCGCCAGACCCTGCTGTTCGGAGGGCTGGAATCGGTGTCGCGCAACATCCGCCATCAGAATTCGGACGTGCGGTTCTATGAGTTCGGCAATCTCTATTTCGATGCGAAGGGCGATAAGTGGCCCTATCGCGAGCAGCAGTCGTTGGGCATCCTGCTTTCAGGGAAATGGCAGCGCGAAGGGTGGAATGCCGCCAAGGGCAACGTCACCTTCCATCATGCCCATGCGGTGGTCGGGCAGTTGCTGACGCGTTTGGGCATCAGCGCCAAGCTTGTCGACCTGCCGAGTGACCAACCGTTGTTCGCCTACGGAATGGCATTCGAACTGAAGGGCACGGCCCTCGCACAGTTCGGCAGTGTGCGCAAGGACATCCTCGCCACCTTCGACATCGATCAGGAGGTGTTCTTTGCCGATGTGAACTGGGATGTGGTGTTCGCAGCCTCGGCCATCAACGTGCTGGAAGTGGCCGAACTGCCCAAGTATCCTTCCGTGAGGCGCGACCTTGCCCTGTTGGTGGACAAGACCGTGAAGTATGCCAGCAT
>JBFYQB010000322.1:0-12982 GCA_041302955.1 Flavobacteriales bacterium | reverse complement strand
ATACGTTCCGAAATGTCGTTGCCCACAATGCATCGGTCTGCCTCGGAAATGATGCTGCGCAAGGCCTCCTTGTGCGCCCATAGCTGCCGGTTGAGCCCGGTGGGTTCCCACCGTACATCGGCCTTCAGGAAACATGTGATGGGGAGCACCACCACCGGCAGCCATACCCAGCGCGTCCATCGTCCGCCTCGCTCCACCAAATAGTGCACTCCCAGCGCCACGGCCAAGAACAGGATGGGAACAAAGGGAAACAGGTAATAATCGTGCGCCTTGCCTATGGCATGCACCTCGAATAGATAATAGGCCAATACGAAGGGCACGGGTATCAGCAGCGGCAGCACTTTCGGGTTGGCATGGATGCGCAGCTTGAAGAAGGCCACGAGCCCAATAAGGAAGAACGGCACAGCGGCATAATTGAGGATCATCTCGGGCAACATCATGGTCCAAACCGTGTGGAGAATGTCCCAGGTATCACTCCGAATACCGATGTCACCCGCAAGCACCGGATTGCTTCCCCATGTGGGGATGACCCATGCATACCACGCCAACGCAGGCAGGAAGATGAGCCCCAACAGAACAGTGGCGACCGCTCCCATGGCTCCTTTTTGCCTTGCTAACTTCCATAACATAGGCAGCAAAGCAGGGGCGAACACCAGAAATGGCAGTTTGACGGCCGTTGCCAATGAGAGGAACATTCCTGCAACAAGCAATCGTTTCATGGAGAGTGGGCCGTCCACCAGCACCCACAGCCCTATCATGGAACACATCAATGCCATATTATCCGGCAAGGGATTGATGGAATAGTAGTAGAACAAAGGGCTGAAGGTGAGGCTCCAAGCCGCGATGGCGGCAACCGTCCTATTGCCAGAGCAGATGAGCACCAGGTGATAAAAAGCGAGCAGCGTCCCGAGACCGATGAGAAAAGTGAGCAGCCGCGAATAGATAGGCTGATCACCGAGCCATCGGTATGCCCATGAGAACAACCACTGCATGAGCGGGAATTCCATCCGTTCAATGGTGGTGCCATTTCGGATGGTATTGGTGTGCGGTGTAAGGATGTCGGCATCCTCAAACGCGAAATTCAACACCGTTGTCTGGGTCTGGGTCTGTCGCCAACTATGGTAGCCCGAGAATTCCTGATTCAGGTGGTGGACGCGCATGCCAAGGCTGAGCATTTCGCAGAGGATGATGATCATCCAGCCTTTGCTCTTATATAGCCATTGCATCATTGGGCGAAAGTATCCTTGAATGCAGCATTCATGGAATGCTTACCTGCTTTTACGCACGTCAACGGGCCAGCGAATGACTGCTACTCAGGATTCTTCAGCACCTTAGGTACTTTGAAGTAGTCGCTGTCACGTTTCGGGGCATTCTTCAATGCCTGTTCCTGCGTTATCGTCTTGCGTGCCTCATCCTTGCGCATCACATTGAACTCTTCCGAGAGATAGATCAATGGCTCAACGCCTTCGGTGTCCAGCTCATTCAATTTCTCCATGAAACTGACAATGCGCGTGAGGTCTTTCTTAATCCGTTGCTTCTCGTCCCCTTCAAAGTGAAGGCGTGCCAGATGAGCAAGTTCGTCAACGGTCTTATCGGTGATCTCCATATCAAATTTAATTGCGCTGCAAAGTTAGTGGGTTGAACCTGACCCGTTAGAACACTACGATCACTGCCACGAGCAACGAAAGGCCGGTAAGAAACCCAGCATATACCTGGGCAGGAGAGTGGGCATCCAATCGAAGACGGGCGTAGCCCACCGATCCGCTCAATAGGATGAGCACCATGATGAGCTGCATGGCATCCACCTGATATCGGAGCGCCAGACCGATGAATGTGCCTACCAGACCACCCATGCCCAACATGTGAATACTGATCTTCCACCAGAAATTGACGATAAGTGCAATACCCACACTGAGCACACCAGCAAGCACCAGATCAGGTATCAGCGAAGGCAACGGCATTTTGAGGAACAGAAAGTAGGTGGACGACTGAAAGAGCATCACGGTAAGGAAAGGCAGCGAACGCTCGCGGGAGGTGTGCATGTGCAAACTGTCTATCGCTCCTTTTCGTAACAGGAAGAAGAAAACCGCCATAGGAAGCATGATCGAGTTTATGACCACCACTCCATAAATGAACTGGCGCACTTCGGGGGTCACCGCATAGGTGATATACGTATCGGTGTTGAACAGCAGGAAAACTGAATACAACGGGATGAACAGCGGTTGAAACACAATGGAAAGCAGCTGTGCGAGTCGTTTTCCCATCACATGTGCAGCGTGAAGCGGTCTGCATCCTTGAGCGCTTGGAACTTCTGTCTGAATTTAACCAGGTCCTCCATGTTCAGCGTCACGGTGTTCAAAGCCGCCTCGTGTGGGGCAATGGCAGCGAGAATCTCTCCCCGTGGCCCGATGACCATCGAATCGCCACTGTAGGGAATCTTTTCGCCATCCAGCCCAATGCGGTTCACTCCCGAGACGTAACATTGATTCTCATGCGCGCGAGCAGCCAGGAGCGTCTTCCATGCACCCGACCGGACTTCTGGCCAATTGGCAACATAAAGCAGAAGATCATAGGCATCATCGGGCGTATTCCTGCTCCATACCGGAAAACGCAGATCGTAGCAGATGAGCGGGCATATCTTCCAGCCTTTATGCGCTATTGTTATGCGTTGATGTCCTGAAGAGAAATGCCAATGTTCGCCCGCAAATCCGAAAAGGTGGCGCTTGTCGTAATGAAACGATGTGCCATCGGGATTCATCCAGACTAGTCTGTTGAAATATTGCCCCGACTCTATCCCAGGCTCAGAGCAGATGAAACTTCCTGTAATGGCAGCGCGCAATTCGGTGGCCATGTTGCGCATCCATTGATACGTAGGGCCATGAAACGGTTCTGCCAATGCAGCCACATTCATCGTGAACCCTGTCGTGAACATCTCTGGAAGGATCACCAGATCGGTCTCTCCCTTCAGTGCTGGAAGAAGATTCTCCCACATGTCCAGATTCTTCTTTCTGTTCTCCCAATGCAATGGCTGTTGGCAGATGGTGATGCGCAGGTCGTTCATAGGCGGGTCAATATCTCAGCGGCTCGTTTCAACGTTTCCTCCTCCTTGGCGAAACAAAATCGAAGATACGTTCCATCGGTAGGCTTGTGATAGAACACAGAAAGCGGAATGCCCGCCACACCCTTCTCCTTTGTCAATCGTTTGGCGAATTCTGTATCCTTCTCGTCAGAAATCGCAACATAGTCCAACAACTGGAAATACGTGCCTTCGCTGGGCCGTATCTTGAACCTTGACCCCTGCAGCAGATTCAGAAAATGATTGCGCTTCTCCTTGTAGAATGCTCCCAGTTGCAGATAATGGTCCTTCTCTGAGAGAAATTCAGCCAAGGCATATTGTATCGGAGTGTTGACACTGAAAACATTGAACTGGTGCGTTCTTCTGAACTCCTTGGTCAATTCCTTCGGAGCCAATACATGACCTACTTTCCATCCGGTGCAGTGATAGGTCTTGCCGAATGAACTGACCACAATGGAGCGATCCGCAAGCTTCGGATAGCGCGCCACACTTTGATGTTCATAACCATCAAAGACGATATGTTCATATACCTCATCGCTAAGAACGATAATGTCCGTGCCCTCGGTGAGCTTCTGCAACTTCACCATGTCCTGCGCATTCAGAATGCGACCTGTAGGGTTGTTGGGTGTGTTGATGATGATCATGCGTGTACGCTGATTCACCAAACGCTTCACCCTTTCCCAATCTATCAGGTCACCTTGCGGTTCCATCGGCACATATATCGCCTTACCTCCTGCCAGTTCTATGGCAGGCACATAGCAGTCGTAGGCTGGCTCGAGCACAATCACCTCATCGCCTTCCCGTACCAAGGCCATGATGGCAGTGAATATCGCTTGGGTGGCTCCAGCGGTGATGGTGATCTCTTCCTGAGGATCATACCTGGCGGAATAGAGTTCTTCCACCTTCAAAGCGATGGCTTCACGCAATTCAACTAATCCTTGCATGGGGGCGTATTGATTGTGCCCTTTCAGCATGTGCTCGGTCACCAACTGACTGAGGCGGTCCGGTATGTTGAAATCAGGAAAACCTTGTGAAAGATTGATGGCCCCATACTCTTTGGCCAATCCGCTCATCACTGTAAAAATGGTAGTGCCCACATTTGGCAACTTGGAGCGTATCACACCGGGAAACTGCATAATGACAAAAGTATTTCTACACCGAATAAGGAAATCTCATCCTAACAATTGAGACCCGCCTGTCATTGTCCTTCATCCTCAGGCCTGACCTGAATCTCGACTGGGGCATCCAAATTGTTCACATCCATTTCAGAATTGCCTCCCTCTATGGCCAAACGTGGCAGCTTTATTAGGTCGCGGACCACGAAGCCTTGCGGAAAATCATACGCCAAATGACGCATGAGTCGAATCGCTTCTACTTCTGTACGGCAATCGCCTACCCTAACCTTAAAGTTAGGGGGTTGGTAAACGAGATGCGCTGCCACATCAGGATTGGACATGATGATCTGCTTACGGATGTCATTGGCTCCCTTACGGGCCTCATTGCCCGATCCAGAATATATCTGCACACGATAGCCCTCTACACCTACACGGTTCTTGTTCTGCTTCACATGCGCCTGCACCAAATGGTCTATCCGTGGGTCGCGTACAACATGATTCAACGAGTCGTTTGCTAACGGCTTCGACTGCTGCGCAATTGTCTCAGCAGAGAAGAAGAATGTTACGAAAATCAAAAGCGGGAAGACAAATTCTGAACGCATGGCACAAAGGTGAGAAATGCGTTCGATGTGATGCCATAGTGTTGTTCGGATGACGCTCTTATTTAGAACAGTTCTAAATTAAAACAGGTTAACGTTTTTTCTGAGTACCGATTGATCGTGTACTATTTTTGCACCGGCTGAAAAACCTGTGTTTTTCTTCTCAAACGCCCAATTTTAAAGGGTTTGACACGCATGAAGACCGCTAACGGGATGAGTTGGATGAAACGGATTTCCCTCCTATTTTACGCCTTGACCCTGCTTTGCTCTGCCACTGCCGTTGCGCAGGATGGTGAAAAGCTGTTCAAGCAGAACTGTACCTCATGCCACGTTATCACCGACAAGAAGGTGGTAGGTCCGGGCTTGGCGGGCATGTTTGATCGTGTTCCGAGTGAAGAATGGGCCATCAAGTGGATTAAGAACTCCAGCGCTATGATCGCTGCAGGCGATCCGTATGGCGTAAAGATTTTCAATGAGTACGGAAAGGCGCAAATGACGGCCTTCGAGTATCTTTCTGATGATGAGATAAAGGCGATTCTCGCTTATGTGAAGAACCCTCCTGTTGAAGCTGCACCTGTAGTTACCACCGATGCTCCTGCGGTTGGTGTTTCTACTGAATCGGGCACCATGAGTGCCGACACCCTTACATACATACTGGGTGCTATTGCACTTCTACTTTTATTATTGGTAACCGTTCTTAGCGGTGTTAAACGTTCGCTCGGTCATTTGGTAAGCGCGAAAGAAGGTGTGCCAGCCCCGCAAGAGAAAGGTGCTTTGGCCTCTGTAGGTCATTGGGTGAACACCCATCGTGCTTGGACCGCATTCTTTGGTCTGCTCATTATTCTTGCTTTAGGACGCATTGGCATTGAAGACCTGATGAAGATCGGTGTTTATCAAGGATACGCTCCTGAGCAACCGATCAATTTCTCCCACAAGATTCACGCTGGTCAGAACGGCATCAATTGCGTGTATTGCCACACTTCAGCGGAGAAAGGTAAATCAGCCGGTATCCCATCTTTGAACGTATGCATGAACTGCCACTCGTACGTTGAAGAAGGTCCAAGCGGGAAAGGCGAAATCGCCAAAATCTACAAAGCGTTGGATTATTCGCCAGTCACCAAGACCTACGGCCCAAACCCATCTCCAGTGAAATGGGTGCGCGTTCACAGCCTGCCTGACCTTGCATACTTCAACCACTCGCAGCACGTTGTTGCTGGTCAAGTGGCCTGCCAGACATGCCATGGAGAAGTAGAGAACATGGCTGTGTTGGAGCAGCATTCACCACTCACCATGGGCTGGTGTATCGACTGTCACCGCACCACAAACGTACAAGTGGCCGACAACGAATACTACGAGGACCTTCACAAGCGAACACCCGGATGGCAGGATGGAAATCCTATTACCGTAGAGCGCATCGGAGGTCTTGAGTGTGCCAAGTGCCATTACTGATTCAATAGACACTAAATTTTTGGAAACGCCTCTGACATGAGCAAAACCAAAATATACTGGAAAGGCTTGGACGAGCTGCACAACACTCCCGAATTTCAGGAGCGTGTGGCCAACGAGTTCCTTCCCGAAGCATCCGTAGAGAGCTTTGTGGAAAACAACGACCTGGACGAGGGTAAGACCAAGCGCAGGGACTTTCTCAAATTCATGGGATTCACCGTTGGTGCTGCCACCTTGGCCGCTTGCGAGACGCCTGTGAACAGGGCTGTTCCCTACCTCAACAAACCGGAGGAGGTTACTCCTGGAGTTCCGAACTGGTATGCCTCCACCTATTTTGACGGTACAGATTACGCCAGCATTCTTGTAAAGACACGCGAAGGCCGTCCTATCAAGATCATTGGTAACAAGAAATCGAAGGTGTCGTTGGGTGGTGTCAATGCGCGCATCAACTCATCTGTGCTGTCACTTTATGATTCTGGTCGGGCCAAAGGCCCAATGAAAGGAGGCGAGTCTGCTTCTTGGAATGAGGTGGATCGCGATATCATTACTGGACTGAAAAAGGTCGCTGCCGAAGGAAAACAGATCGTCATCCTTACGGAGACTATCATCAGCCCTTCTACCAAGAAGGCTATCGCTGATTTCATCGTTGAATACCCTACAACCAAGCATGTTACTTGGGATGCCTTGTCCTATTCTGGCACCCTCGATGCCAACTTCGAATCGTTCGGAGTGCGCGCCTTGGCCGAGTATCATTTTGACAGGTCAGATGTCATCGTAAGCTTCGGTGCCGACTTCCTGTCTTCCATGCCTAATAGCGAAGCCAATAGCAAGCGCTATGTGCAGAACCGTAATGCCAAGGCTGGCAAGATGTCAAGACACTTCCAGTTTGAGGCAAACATGTCGCTTACGGGTAGTAATGCCGATGTGCGTGTAGCACAGAAGCCTTCAGAGAGCACTGCTTCTTTGGTAGCGCTATACAATAAGGTAGCAGCTGCCACAGGAGGAACATCCATTTCTGGAGGAGTAGATAGCCCTGAAGTAGCCAAAGCTGCTAAAGAATTACTTGCTGCCAAAGGCAAGAGTATCGTGCTTTCAGGTTCGAACAACAAGGGCGAGCAGGTGCTGGTAAATGCCATCAACAGTCTGTTGGGTAATATCGGTGCTACCATCGACCTTACAAGTCCGCTGTATCTCCGTCAAGGAAACGATGCAGAGTTTGCGACATTGGTGGCCGACATGAATGCTGGCACTGTAGGTGCGCTTCTTGTTCACGGTGTGAATCCTTCATACGCCTATGCTGATGCTGAAAAGTTCAACAGCGGCCTTGCTAAGGTTAAACTATCGGTATCTTTTGCCGACCGCTTGGATGAGACCGCTGCCAACGCAGGTTACCTTGCTCCAGACAACAATTATCTGGAAAGCTGGAACGATGCACTGCCAAAGGCCGGTCATTACAGCTTGACGCAGCCAACAATTCATCCGCTGTTCGATACACGCCAGTTCCAAGAGTCACTTTTGCTCTGGAGCGGAAATGATATAGCGTTCTATAGCTACATACAACAGAATTGGCAGGCCACAGTTCATTCAGCAAGCCCAAATCCGTTGTTCTCCAACTTCTTCAACACAGCTTTGTTTGAAGGTGTGTATGAGACAACAACAGCTGCTCCTGCTGCCATTGCCTTTGCTGGTGATGTGAATACAGCCGCTGCTGCTTTGCCAAAGATCAGTGGTGACATCGAGCTTCAACTGTATGTTAAAGCTGGCCTTGGTGATGGTTCGTTGGCCAACAATCCCTGGTTGCAGGAGCTTCCAGACCCGATCTCTCGCGTAACATGGGACAACTACCTCACCATGTCTCCAAAGCAGATGCAAGAGCAAGGCTACAGCCTGTTGGAGCGTGGTGATTTCATGGCCGATGTTGCTGAGGTTACTGCAAATGGTGTGACTGTCAAAGTTCCTGTCTATCCATCACCTGGACAGAAATACGGAACTGTTGGCCTTGCAGTGGGCTATGGCCGTATTGCTGCTGGTAAGGCCGGTAATAATGTTGGGGTGAATGCCTTCCCATTCGCAAAAGGAGGTTCGTTCACCGTGGGTAATGTTACCGTTACCAAAACTGGAGAGAAATACGAGATAGCTCAGTTGCAGACGCATCATACGTTGATGGGTCGCGATTCTATCCTGAAAGAAACCACCTACGCTGAGTACAGCAAGGATCCAAAAGCTGGTAATCCTGATATGTTGTACTACTTGAGCAGTGCTCCGAGCCAAATGCGCAAGCTGGCTGAGCGTGAGGCAGGGCATGATGCAAATGCTGCTCATGGCGATCACGCCCACGAAGGTGGTGAGCATGGTCATGAGAATTACATGGTCACTTCGGAACAGGCAAACCTTTGGGAGGATCATCCTATCAAGAGTGGGCATCGTTGGGGCATGACCGTGGATTTGAGCAAGTGTATCGGTTGCGGTGCATGCGTTACAGCTTGCGGTGCAGAGAATAACGTTCCTGTTGTGGGTAAAGAGGAGGTGCGCAGAGGTCGTGACATGCACTGGTTGCGCATTGACCGCTACTACACTTCCGACATGACAGAAGAAGTGGCCCACGCTCAAGGTGTAGGCGCCATCGATAAATTTACATTGATGGAAGCTGCTGCTGACACTCCACGCGTGGCCTACCAGCCCGTGATGTGCCAGCATTGCAATCACGCTCCATGCGAAACGGTGTGTCCAGTAGCGGCAACTACCCACAGCAATGAGGGTATGAACCAAATGGCCTACAACCGTTGCATCGGTACACGTTACTGCGCGAACAACTGCCCATATAAGGTGCGTAGGTTCAACTGGTTCCAGTATCATGATGGCAGCAAGGACTTCGGTACAAATCCAGCCAATGACCAGTTGGGTCGTATGGTGCTGAATCCGGACGTTGTTGTTCGCGACCGTGGTGTGATGGAGAAATGCAGTTTCTGCGTTCAAGGTATCCAAGCCGCTAAGTTGAAGGCCAAGAAAGCTGGACGCAAGGTGCAGGATGCCGATGTGCAGAGCGCATGTGCGGAAGCTTGCCCAACCAATGCCATACTCTTTGGAGACCTTAATGACCCAGAAAGTTTGGTTGCTGTTGAGTCAGCAGACGAGAGAAGCTACCACTTGCTGGAGGAAGTAGGCGTTCAACCGAACGTGTTCTACATGACCAAGGTTAGAAATTTACAAGAGAACGAAGCCTGATAGGATTTTCCTAGCAGTCAGAACATCAATCGAACGAATCATCAATTAGCACGTTAGATGGCCAGTCACGAAGCTGCAATACGCGAACCGCTGATTCTGAATGATAAGACCTATCATCAGATATCGGAGGACATCGCAAGACCCATTGAGGGCACAGCCAACAAAGCTTGGTGGACGCTGTTCACCATTTCTGTCATTGCGATGCTCTGGGGTGTCGGATGCATCCTGTACACCATCGGTGTGGGTATCGGCACTTGGGGTCTTAACAAGACCGTAGGTTGGGCTTGGGACATCACCAACTTCGTATGGTGGGTAGGTATAGGTCACGCTGGTACGCTCATCTCAGCGGTACTGTTGTTGTTCCGTCAGAAATGGCGGATGGCCATCAACCGCTCTGCGGAGGCGATGACCATCTTCGCGGTGGTCTGTGCGGCATTGTTTCCTGGCATTCACATGGGACGTATCTGGATGGCCTACTGGGTACTTCCACTTCCGAACCAGTTCGGATCTCTCTGGGTGAATTTCAACTCACCACTGCTTTGGGACGTTTTTGCGATTTCTACATACTTCTCGGTCTCGTTAGTGTTCTGGTACATCGGACTTATCCCAGACTTCGCAACCATCCGCGACCGTGCAACAGCGGCTTCAAAGCCTATTCGCGAAGCCATCTACGGCATCATGTCATTCGGATGGAGCGGAAATGCACGTGCATGGCACCGTTTTGAAGAGATCTCTTTGGTACTGGCAGGTATCGCTACTCCACTTGTACTTTCGGTTCACACCATTGTATCCATGGACTTTGCCACCTCGGTCATTCCAGGTTGGCACACGACCATCTTCCCTCCATATTTCGTTGCGGGTGCGATTTTCTCTGGTTTTGCCATGGTGCAGACCTTGATGCTCGTGATGCGTAAAGTTGTGAGTCTTGAGGCATACATCACCATCAACCACGTGGAGTTGATGAACAAAGTGATCACCCTTACAGGTTCGATTGTAGGTGTGGCCTATATCACTGAGTTGTTCATTGCATGGTATTCTGGTGTGGAATATGAGCAGTACGCATTCCTCAACAGAGCAACTGGTCCATACTGGTGGGCATACTGGGCGATGATGAGCTGCAACGTGATAACTCCACAGGTGTTCTGGTTCCGCAGAATACGCAGAAGCATCTGGTTCACATTCATCATCTCCATTTTTGTGAACATCGGTATGTGGTTCGAGCGTTTCGTGATTATTGTCACTTCGCTTCACCGCGACTACCTTCCTTCAAGTTGGAGCATGTTCTACCCATCATGGGTTGACATAGGTATCTTCATCGGTACCCTCGGCATCTTCGGTACATTGTTCCTGCTTTACGCTCGCACATTCCCAGTGCTTCCTATCGCAGAGGTGAAATCTATCCTGAAATCATCGGGATCACAGTACAAGAAACACTAAGCTTATAGACGGATGAGCCATCACAAAGAGATACACGGTCTGTTCGGTGACGAAGAAGTGTTGCTGAAATCTGCCAAGAAATTGGTGGGCATGGGCGTGCACATCAAAGACGTATTCTCGCCATTTCCAATTCACGGTATCGATCCAGTGATCGGTGTTCCACGGACAAGGCTTCATATTGCAGGCTTCATTTACGGACTTGTAGGATTGAGTCTTGCGCTGTTCATGTTCTACTTCACGCTGATTCTTGATTGGCCGATGAACATTGGCGGCAAGCCTAACTTCTCCTTGTTGGAGAATTTGCCAGCTTTCATTCCGATCACCTTCGAGATGACGGTCTGGTGCGCTGCCCATGGTATGGGTGTTACATACATGTTGCGTAACGGCATCTATCCTGGCAAGAAAAATTGGAATCCGGACATCAGAACAACGGACGACAAGTTTCTCATGCTCATTGACATGGAAGAGAACCATGGCTTTGATGCCGAGGAGATCAAGTCTATCTTGAAAGAGACAGGTGTAGAAGAAATCTCTGAGAAGTAATTAGGTGATAGAACCGAAAGTTTACAGACGGATGAACAAGGCATTCAAATACAATTTCATCATGCTGACCACAGCCGTTGCTGCTGGGGTGATGGTGATGAGTTCTTGCACCAAGGACCCATTGAGTCCTGGAGTGGAGTACATGCCAGACATGTATCGCTCTCCATCATACGAGACCTATTCGGTGAACCCATTTTTCAGCGACAGTCTAGCCGCCCGTAAGCCCGTTGCTGGAACAATCACCCAAGGCGAATGGCCAAATCAAGGAAGTCTTATCAATGCCCTTCCCTATGCTCGTGCCAACACTCCTGAAGAATATGCTGCATCTGTAGCTGACAAGAGTCCACTGGACTCAAGTCTGACTCATGCCGAGCAGGGAAAAGCGATTTTCGAAAAGATGTGCATGCATTGTCACGGTGAGAAAGGCGCGGGTGATGGCAAATTGATAGGCACTGGAAAATACCCGCCACCACCAGCATATAATGGCCCATTGAAGGCGTTGGAGGAAGGCAAGATGTTCTTCACCATCACGTATGGTAAAGGTTTGATGGGCCCTCATGCTTCATTATTGAGCAAAGAGGACCGTTGGAAAGTGATTCGTTACGTACAAGAGTTGCAGAAGCTCTAATTGGCAATCTGATAAAGACAGACAAATGGATTATACGGTCAAATCGAGCACAAAGAAGCTGACGCTGGGTCTTGCCCTGCTGGGTGTTCTTGCTGTGGTCTATGGGGTTGTGACACACATTCCCGGTCAGCGCATCTGGGCAAACGTATTGGTCAATTCCTACTTCTTTCTAGGTATATCTGTTATTGGCACACTATGGATGGCCATTCAGTACGTAGCTGAGGCGGGTTGGTCTTCTGGCCTGAAAAGAGTTCCAGAAGCCATGGCGCAGTTCATTCCTATTCCGGGAGCTTTACTGCTTTTGGTTATCATTGGTGGTCATCCAAGCTTACATTGGCATCACCTATACCACTGGATGGATCCAGCTGTTACTGATCCAGCAAGTGACCATTTTGATTCCATCATTGCGGGTAAGTCTGCCTATTTGAACTTCCCATTTTTCTTTGGACGAGCGCTCATCTACATTTTGGGTTGGGTAGCATTCACATATTTCTTCCGCAAAGCATCGCTTCGTGAAGATGCTGAGGCTGGATTCACCTACTATAAGAAGAGCTTGACAATCGGTGCCGCATTCCTCGTTTTCTATGGTGTAAGTTCTTCTACTTCTTCATGGGATTGGATGATGAGCATTGATACCCATTGGTTCAGCACATTGTTTGGATGGTACAATTTTGCCACCATGTGGGTTTCCGGTATCGCTATGATGGCCATGATAACTGTCTCGCTCAAGCGCAACGGCTACATGCAACACATTAGTCATGAGCATTTGCACGACCTTGGAAAGTTCATGTTTGCTTTCTCTATCTTCTGGACTTATCTGTGGTTCTCACAGTTCATGTTGATATGGTACTCTAACATTCCTGAAGAGGTGACCTACTTCATGGACCGTTGGGAGAACTACCGTGCAGTATGG
>JBFYQB010000321.1:0-2842 GCA_041302955.1 Flavobacteriales bacterium | reverse complement strand
GCCCTCCAGTCCATAGCCCGTTGCCACCCAGAGTTTGTGCTCTTCAACACTTATGAGCATCAGCGCGCCATTGTCGGTACCACTTTTTCCTATGCCCCATTTCTCACCAAGCTGAAATGCATAGTCTTCGATCGGATAGCCGTCCAGTGTGGGCATCAGCACAATGGCGATCTCGATGGACGATGTGCGCTCATAGTCCTCCAGCAAAGCACTTAGATCTGCGATCTCCTCTTGAGAAAGTGTGGAGGAGAAATCGTTCACCAACCGATTGGTGCGCTCTGGGAAATCTTGTGCTAAGGCCACAAAGGGCAACACAAGGGCAATGATCACGAATAATCTTTGGAGCGCTTTCATTTGATGATGATCTCGTCCGAAAGTTCGTTCGTGTCCGTATGGCCGTCAAAAGGGAAATGCTTCGACAATGCCTTGCCTGATGCCGTGATGGCAGCGATCAGCCCTTTTTCAAATGCCCCTTTCTTGAAAGCTTGGAGCATATCTTCTTTTATGGTGTTCCAGAAATCAGCTGGAACAACGGCATTGATGCCTGCATCGCCAATGATGGCAAAGCGATGGTCGGCAACAGCCAGATAGATGAGCACACCATTGCGCTTGGCGGTCTCGTGCATCTTCAGCTTATCGAAGAGAAATGCAGCACGGTCCAAAACTTCTTTGTCCTCGCAGTGGTCTTCTATATATAGACGCAACTCGCCCGATGTGGAACGCTCCGCATCCTTGATGGCCGCCTCGATGGCCGCAATCTGCTTTTCGCTGAAAAGTTCTACCGCCTTCACGCTCAGAATTCCACTTTTGGTGCCTTCTCTGCACCAGCATCGGCCTTGAAGTATTCCTTCTGCTCGAAATCGAACCAGCCGGCAATGAAGTTGTTCGGGAACTTCTTGATGTAGGTGTTGTAGTCCTGCGCCACCTCATTGTATTTCTTGCGCTCTACAGAGATGCGGTTCTCCGTGCCTTCCAACTGTGCCTGCAATTCGAGGAAGTTCTGGTTGGCTTTCAGGTCCGGATAGCGTTCTACCACCACCATAAGTTTCGATAGGGCAGAGGAGAGTCCATCTTGCGCAGCCTGAAACTTCTGAATGCTGTTGGCATCAAGATTCGTGGGGTCAACAGTGATGCTTGTGGCCTTGGCGCGTGCCTCGATAACTGCCGTAAGCGTCTCTTGCTCAAAGTCGGCATAGCCTTTCACGGTAGAAACAAGGTTCGGGATCAGGTCGGCCCTGCGCTGGTAAACGTTCTCCACTTGTGCCCATTGTGCGGTCACAGCTTCCTGACGTTCTACCATGGTATTGTACTGACAGCTTTGAAGGCCAGTGGCCGCAGCAATCATCAAAAGGAAAAGTAGTTTTCTCATAGTTTGGATGTTGAAGGCGCAAAGGTAACCTACAATTCAGACACGAATTCTCCGTTTTTGAATAGTTCTCCCACCTAAAAAACCGCCCATATGAGCTGTTTTTCTCGTTAGTGGATGATTTTGATTGAAATTATTATCATTGAAAATCAATCAGTTGAAATGATATTTAGATATTCTTAGGTACTATGCGAAACATAGTACTGAAAAGTTCGCATACATTTGTCCCAGTACTTTGCATTGCAAGGTAGCTTAAAACAACAGCTCATGGAAATGAACACAGAGAAAGTAAGATCGCAGATGCGGAAGGGCGTGCTGGAATACTGCATCCTTTCCGTCATCAAGAACAATGATGCGTATGCCTCCGACATATTGGATACACTGAAGGAGGCCAAGCTCATTGTGGTGGAAGGAACATTGTATCCGCTCCTGACCCGTTTGAAGAACGAAGGACTGCTCCACTACCGTTGGGAGGAGTCGGCATCCGGGCCACCCCGAAAGTATTACGGCCTGACCGAGATAGGTCAGAAATTCCTCAATGAACTGGACACCACTTGGAAAGAGCTGGTGACCGCAGTAGAACTCACAACCTCCAAAAAATCCAAGTGATGAACAAGACAATCACCTCCAACATTGCAGGCATCGTATTCCATATAGATGAGAATGCCTTTCACAAACTTGAGCAGTATCTCAAGAACATCCGCAACTATTTCGCTGGCTCTGAAGGCGAGGACGACATCGTGAGCGGTATCGAAGAACGCATCGCTGACATGTTCCAGGCCAGATTGAAGGATGGAAAGTCGGTGGTCACCATGGTAGAAGTAGATGAAGTGATCGCCATCATGGGCCAACCTGAGGCATTTATGGACGGAGAGGACATGGACGAACAGCCAAAAGCATCGGCCAAGGCAAAATCCACCAACAAACGCATCTTCCGCGATCCGGACAACCGTGTGGTAGGCGGTGTGTGCAGCGGCATCTCGCACTATCTCGGCATCACAGACCCTGTGTGGTTGCGCCTTGCCTTGCTTCTTGCTGTCGTTTTTGCAGGTACGGGCATATTGCTGTACATCATCCTCTGGATTGTGATCCCATCGGCCAAGACTCCTACCGAAAAATTGGAGATGAAAGGCGAGAATGTGAATGTAGAGAACATCGGCAAGACCGTGAATGCCGAGTTTGAAGCCCTGCGCAACAAGTGGGACAACAGCTCGGTGGGTGGCAACGGTGCTGTGCGTCAGATCAGCGATTTCCTGATTCGGGCCATAACATTGGTGGCGCACATCCTGTTGAGCATCGTCAAGTTCATCGCTAAGCTCTTGGGTTTGATGTTTCTTTTGTTCGGAGCCTTTGCCTTCATGGGAATTGCTGCCGTAAGTCTTAGCTTCCTACCATGGATGAGCCTTACCAGCGAAGGACTGATCACATCGGGCATGGTGAACGGCCTCCTTGAGAATGTAATGGGCGGTGCAATGA